>NZ_JBPQTX010000104.1:0-21625 GCF_051386555.1 Streptomyces sp. URMC 126 | reverse complement strand
GGCGCACCTCGGCGACGAAGCCGACGGTCCGCCCGGCCTCCTCCTCGGACACCCCAGCCAGCTCGCTCATCTCCTACACCGCCTCCCCGGCCAACGCGCCCCCCGCGCCAACCGTCACGCTCCGCCCCGCTTACGCGCGCGAATCGGCCACGTACAGCGACCGTCCACGTGCAGATCGTAATCTCCTCACGGAAAAACCGGCGCGCCAGCGTAGACCACATGAACAACGCCCCCCGCACCGGGGGCCGCACCGCGTCCGGTCCGCGAGTTCGCGATGCGCTTCACCTCGTCCACGCACGGGGCGCGCCTCGCCCGTCGTCTCATCGCGCACCGGCTGGACTCCTGGGGAGCATCCGTACACCAGCCGCGCCCACGAGACACTGGCGCTGATCACTTCGGAGCTGGCCGCCAACGTCGTACGGCACGGGCACGTCGCCGGGCGGGGCTTCCATGTACGGCTGACCGAGACCGTAGGCAGCCCCCGCACCCTGCGCGCCGAGGTCACCGACACCCGCTCCGAACGCAAACTGGCACTCACCGCGACAAGGACCTCCCAGCGGCGCCGAGTCGGGTCGGGGTCTGCTCATCGTGGCGCGGCTGGCATCGCGTTGGGCGGTCACACCGCGCGCCAACGGGCCCGGCAAGATCGTGTGGGCGGAGTTGTGGCTGCCCGGCGAGGCACGCGTACCGGCTCCGATCAGTCACTTTCCCGCCAACGCCTGACGGGTTCTCGGCCAAGCGGGGCCCACTGTCAGACCCGCCGACTATCGTCGTCCGCTCACGCCTCCATCAGGCGCACACGGCAGATCGAGGGGACGCGCTGTGACCACCATGCCCGAGGAACGGACCGGGTACCGGATCTCCATCGTCGACGAGGACGCGTTGCGTGCGCGCAAGGAGGCGCGTGAGCTGCTCGCCGAGATCGCCAATGCCGATCCCGGGGCGGCGCTGGACGTTCCTCGGCGGGGCGCAGGCGCGAGCGCGGCGGTTGACGGGGCGCTCAAGGGTGGGCTCACGGCCGACACGATCGGCGTGGTGATCAGTGCCGGTTCGCTGGTCGCGGCCGGGGTGCAGATCTGGCTGGCGCGGGTGCCGCAGCGGACGATCGTCGTGCGGCGGCCGGACGGGGCGACCCTGCACATCACCGGGAAGCAGGCCCGCGAGGACGACGAACGAATCGAGCGGTTCCTGGCGGGCGGCAGTGAGACCCCTCGCCCGGCGGGTGACGACGGCCGCGGCAACACCTCCGCGGCGGGCTGAGGGCGCATGACCGACAACGACCGGTTCGCCATGCTCGTAGGCGTGTCCACGTATGACAGCGACGCGTACCACGATCTGCCGCCCGTGCGCGCCGACCTGCACTACATGCGGGCGGTGCTGGAGAACACCGAGATCGGCATGTACAACGACTGCGCGATGGTCGCCGAGCCGACCCGCGCGGAGATGCTGCATGCCGTCGAGACGTTCCTGAACGAGCGCCGGCCCAGCGAGACGGCCCTGCTGTACTTCAGCGGGCACGGGGAGTTCTGCGAGGACGACAACCAGCTGTACTTCCTGACCCGGGACACCGATCCGGACAACCTGCCGGGTACGGCGGTTCCGGCGGAGTTCCTGGAGCGGATGCTCCAGTCGTGCCGGGCGGCCTCGAAGCTGGTGCTGCTGGACTGCTGCTCCAGCGGTTCCGTCGTACAGGGCTGGACCGCGAAGGGCCCGGCGGAGGAGCCCGCGCGGCCCGCGCCGAGCACGCTGCTGCGGCCGACCGGCGTGTACTTCATCACCGCGTCCGACGCCCTCCAGTCCGCGTCCGCGATGGCGCCGGCCGGGTCGAGTCTCGGTACGTCCCGGTTCACCGGGGAGATCGTGGAAGGGCTGCGCAACGGACGGATCAAGGAGGGCGGCTGGATCTCGCCGGACGACCTTTTCGAGTATCTGACCGCGCAGATGCGGCGCGACGGCGTACCGGAGGAGCAGCGGCCCACCAAGTCCACGATCAGAGCCACGAACCAGCTGCCCTTCGCCCGGTCGGTGGCCCGCCCGGTGCACCTCCCGGCGCTGCCGCGCGACGCGGCCGAGGCCGCCCAGCGTTCCCCCGCACTGTTGAAGGCGCGGGAGCTGGCCGCGCTGGACGCACGGGACGGCGTCGATTGGGAGCGGCTGCTGCGGTACTACGCGCACTGCCTGACTGCCCAATCGGCGGCCGGCATGCGACCCGACCGGGACAGTGGGCGCGACTCGAAGTACTTCCTGCTGGGCCAGGGTGAGGAGGCCATCCAGTCGGGGCGGGGTTCCGTCTTTCCTGCTCCCGGGAAGCTGCCCAAGCCTCAGGGCCGGTCGTCCGGTACGGGCGACGGTGACATGGGGGCGCAGCAGGAGTACTGGTACGGCTATCCGGCGATCACGCTTCCCGTTCGGGACGGCGGGGCACGGGGTCGCCGTACGGCGGTGGAGCTGGCGCCGCTGCTCATCCAGCAGATGGAACTGGCCCCGGATGAGGAGGGCCGGGACGTGCTCCGGCCCAGTGGCGTTCCCTCCCTGCACACCGGTGTCGTCTCGGAACTGCTGGACGCGGGCGACGCGGCCGACCTCGTCGCACGCTGGCAGCCGTCCTGGCAGGAGGGCAACGACGCACAGATGCTGCGCTCCATAAGGGAGTTGCTGGACGAGCTGGGGCTGCCGGAGCTGGAGCCGCTCGACCCGTCCGCGCTCAGCGAGCGGACGGTGATGCAGGCCCTGCGGCCCGGCGCGCACAACGCGGCCGTCCTGCTGGTGCCTTCGGGTGTGGAAGCCAAGGCCACCGAGGCCCTAGTGGACAACCTGTTGCAGATGTCGACCCGGACCGGGCAGATCCCCGGCACAGCCCTGGACGCGCTGCTGAGCGGCGGTGAGGGCGGGGCACGGGACACCTCCGTCGCCGTGGTGGCTCCGGGGCCGTGCAACGAGAGCCAGGAGTCGGTGATCTCTTCGGCGATGACGCGGCCCCTGACGGTGGCGACCGGGCCTCCGGGGACGGGCAAGAGCGAGGTCGTCACTGCCGTCGTCACCACGTGTGTCGCCGCCGGGCAGTCCGTGCTGGTCGCCTCCACGAACAACGAGGCCGTGAACGTCGTCGCCGAGCGCTGCGACGACATTGCGCCTGGCCTGTTGATGCGCACGGGCAACGCCGAGGCGCTGGAGCGGGAGGCGGCGAAGCTGGAGCGGCTGCTCGGCGAGCCCGCCCAGGCGCCACGACGCGGATCGGCCACCGTGAGCGGGCAGTTGCGCAGTGCCCGTCAGGCGGCCGACGGGCTGCAGGCGGAGGCCGCGCGACACGTCGGCGAGGAGGGGCGCCTGCTGGAGCTGCTCCGGGAGAGGGCGGATCGGGCGGTCGCGCTGGAGCTGCCGCTGCCCCTCCTGAAAGGCGTCTGGGCGGCGGGGGGCGAGGACGGCATTGCCGCTCTGGTGCACTGGGAGGACCGGGCGCGGAAGGTCGCCGGGGCCTCCTGGTGGTTGCTCGGCCCGTGGCGGCGTCGGCGAGCGCTGGCCGCGCTGGTCTCGGCGGTGGCCGATGCCGGGGAGAAGGACAGTCCGGACCGGCTGGACGTGTCATCGTGGCCGGAGTGGCCGCAGTGGGCGGCCCGGCGACCGGTGCCTGCCGAGCTGCTGGAGTCACTGGCGGACGCGGTTGCCGTGGAACGGGAGGTGCGGGCGCTCGTACCCCGGCACACGGGATGGGACGAGGACGGGCTGCGGCGGTCCCGGCTGGAGGCGGCGAGCACGCTGTCCGAGCTGTCGGCGGAGCTGTCGCGGGCGCTGTCCGCCGAGACGCTGACCCGGGCGCGCGGGCTCATGCAGCAGCGGCTCCAGGCGCTCCGGGGCCGCTCGGGCTTCCAGCGCAGCCAGAAGAACCTGATGACGCACATCAAGGGCTGGGCCGTCAGCACCCACTCGGTACGGCAGCTGGAGCTCACCCCGAAACTGTTCGACCTCGTCGTGATCGACGAGGCGAGCCAGTGCTCCATCCCCGCGGTGCTGCCGCTGCTGTTCCGGGCTCGCAGGGCGCTGATCATCGGCGACCCGATGCAGCTGGGCCACATTCCCGGCGTGTCACCGCAGCAGGAACAGCAGGCGCGGGTCAGGGCCGGGCTGAGCGCGGCGCAGCTCGAGGACCACCGGCTCACCTACCACGTGTACTCCTCGTACCACGCGGCCGAACAGCACGGTGACTCCGCGCTGCTCCTCGACGAGCACTACCGGTGTCACCCGCAGATCGCCGACATCGTCAACGGCTACTGCTACGCGGGCCAGTTGCAGGTGCTCACCGACGTACGGCGGCAGGTCCCGGCCCTCGACCCGCTGGGCGCGGCCGATCCGGCGCCGGCGCTCGGCTGGGTCGACGTACCGCATGGCGAGTCGGCGCGGGGCGGCGACGGGCGGTCCTGGCGCAACGCGGCGGAGGCCGAGGCCGTACGGCGGGTCGTGGACGTACTCCTGGCGCGGCTGCCGCAGAACGCCACGGTCGGTGTGGTCACGCCGTTCCGGGCGCAGAAGGAGGCGCTGGCGCGGGTGTGGCGCGACGACGACCGCGTCCGGGTCGGCACCGTGCACGCCTTCCAGGGCGGGCAGCGCGACGTGATGGTGCTCAGCCCGGTGACCACGTACAACACCCCGCCGAGGACGACCCATTGGGTGGCGAGCCAGGTCAACCTGTGGAACGTGGCGGTGACCCGGGCGAAGTCGCAGCTGATCACCGTGGGCGCGCACGCCTTCTGGCAGGGCCAGAGCGGGCTGCCGACCTTGCTCGCGGGGCGCTCGGCACTCCTGGGGGCGGACGAGGCCGAGGGACCAGTGGTGACGGCCACCCCGGCGACCGGGTTCCGCGAGGAACTCGCCGACCTGCTCCAGCAGTACCTCGCCGAGCGCGGGATCACCGACCTGGAGCGATCGGCGGTGGTCGGCGGCCACCCGGTGGACCTGCTGTTCACCGAGGCCGGCGAGAACACGGCGGTCCTGATCGACCCCGGCCCGCCGCCCGGCACCGACCCGGCACGGCATCTGCGGCTTACACACGCACGAAGCGACCTCCTCACCGGGCTGCCGTCCGGGGGCTACGGGGCGAAGGCGTGCCCGGTGGGCCGGACGGTGCGGGTGCCGGCGTGGCGGATCCTGGCAGGCGAGGAGGTGCTTGCCCCGCTGTTCGACTGAGCCGGGATGTACCTCCGCCGGGAGCGGGGCCGGTTCAGGTGCCGGACAGGGACCGGACGACGTAGGTGATGTGCTGGACGTTGCCCGCCCGAAGCCACTCGGTGTGGCTGCCGGAGCCCTTGCTGTCCGTCACGGGCCCGTCGGCGCAGTCGCGCAGCCAAGTCTCCCCGGCACTCGCTGCCGCTCCCCGGAACTCGGGCAGATCACGGATCCGGCGGGCGGCGGCCCGGATGCTCGCCGTACGATCCGGTCCCCCGTTCAGCACCTTGCACAGCACGAACGAGCGGTCGGTGGTGTAGCGAAGTACGCCCCAGGGCGGGCCTCCGCCCCCGGGCTCCGTGGCCAGGGCAGCGGGAGGTTGCACACCGTAGTCGCCGTATCTGAGCTGGGAGAGGCGTTCCCGGCCGCCGACGCGTATCTCGTGCCACATCTCCCAGTCGGCGCGGGGCTCTTCGTGCAGCTCCCCCAACGGCAGCATGTCGTCCGTGACGTGAGGGACGGCCCCGCCGAGTACGGCGACGGTCCGCCAGGCGTCGGCCAGGGCCACGAGCGCGTCCAGAGCGCGCAGCGCTTCCTTTCCCGCGTCGGGGCGGCCGGGCGGGACGCTGCCCAGGTCCAGGAGCAGATCGACGGGCACCTCTTGGTCGATCCGGGCCAGCAGCCCGGCGACGGCCTCTGCGGTGGCTCCATCCCATTCCCCCGGCATAGGGACGCGGACACCGAGTCCGCAGCCGCAGAGGCGGGCGGTCTCCATCGCGGCGGTCTGCTGGGCCTCGCTCCGGTCAGGCCCGGTCACCGGGCTGAGCAGGTGGTTGAGCGCGCTGCACTCGGCCAGGATCTCCGCGAGCGCCGGGATCTGCGCGGCCTCGGCGAACGGGGCGTCGAGCCAGCCCGGATGGCGCCGGTGCGCGCCCCTCACCCGGCCCAGCTCCCTCTGCCAGTGGGCCCGCTCCAGCGCCGCCGGAGTCACCCCGGGAGAGGGCGGGAGGTTCCAGAGAGGTGCGACCGCCGCCCGTATGTCGGGCCGGAGACGCTCGTAGGCCATCCGGGCATGCTGCCGGACCGGCAGAACGGGAACGTAGAGCGGTTCGGACATCGCGGCTCCCCCTCGGCACTGCCCGCGCGCTTTCCCTTCTCGCCAGGGTCCGCGCACGTCGAGGGCAGTGAAAAGAGAGCCCTTTCGGTCTCAATGGCTGAAGTGCGCAAGTATCTGGTGATGGTGTGACGCAAGTTGTACGCTTCGTGATGCTCGGTGGTCGGACGCCCCAAGTGAACGACATGCCTAGGGAACTGAGCGGTGCTCAGCGGCCTGCCTGAGGAACCGTCCTCCGTGCGCCGACCAGTTCCATGTCCGGGTCTTCGGTGGCCCGGCTGTTCCACGATGGGCGCGAGGCTTGAACCACCGGATACTCGGTCTGACAGTGCGCAACTTCCGCACCCTGACCGACACGAAGCTGCCGCTCGGGCCCCTGACCGTCATGGTCGGTCCGAATGCGGCGGGCAAGTCGAATGTGCTGCAGGCTCTGGATTTCCTGGGGGACGTGACCCGGAAAGGGATTGAGCCGTCGCTGGAGGAGCTCGGGGGGTTCAACTCCCTGGCGTTCCGTGGTGGCCGGAAGCCGGTGTCGAAGATCACCATCGGCGTCGAAGGCGTCTGGTCCGACTTCGCCTCGGAGGAGACTCCGGACCGCTACGAACTGAGCGTTTCGCGGCGTCGGCTGGCCCCGACAGAGGGTGGTCGAGCGCAGTACACGACGTACCGGAAAGAGCTGTTCTCCCAGCATCCGGTGGAGGGCGCGGAGACATCCGTTGAGCTGACGAGTGGCTCCCTGACGGTCGACAGCCCAGTGGAGGCGGAGAAGGCCTGGGGGCCCGTCGAGGTCCGGCCGATGGCGTCCGCCCTGCACAGGGACCTGGAGCTGCCCGTAGGCCTTCCGTCTGCCCACGCCATGGAGAACATCCGGGGCTATCTGTCCCGGATCCGGGTGTTCGACCCGGACGTACGGGAGGCCCGTAAGCCATGGGGCATCAGCGAATCGGGCCGCTATCTGGAGAGCGACGCGTCGAACCTCGCTGACTTCCTGCGACAGCTCCAGCAGGACGGCGACGCCTGGGAGTTCCTGCTTGAGGACGTTCGAAAGGTGGTGCCGCAGATCCGCGACATCCACCTCGTGAATCCTCCCGACTTCGTCTCCCACCGAACGGCGGTGGAGTTGGAGGAAGAGGGTCTGAGGGGTCGCACCCGCCTGACGGAGGCGTCCTGGGGCACCGTACGCATCCTGTGCATGCTCGCGATCTTCCATGACCCGAATCCCCCTCTGCTCACGTGCATCGAGGAGATCGACCACGGGATCCACCCGCACGCGCTGAGCCTCATGGCCGAACGCCTCCGAGAGGCGAGCGAGCGGAGCCAGTACCTGGTCACCACGCACTCCCCGGTCTTCGTCAACGAGCTGGAACCCGAGGAGTTCGTGCCCTGCATGCGCCGACCGAACGGCGCCTCCGTGATTCCCGCGCGGAAGCCCGCCGACACCCGCCGAGTGGTCGAGGCGGCGGAGTACGAGCCCTTGGGCAATATCTGGTTCTCCGGTTCAGTGGGCGGGACGCTGTGAGCCCCGCCCCTCGTCGACGGCGGTCGGTCATCGTCGTCGCCGGCGAGAGCAGCAACGACCGGGAAGTTCTCCAGCACCTGATACCCGCTCTTTACCCCAAATGCCCCAAAGTCGTCCCGATCAGGGACGAGGTCAGACTCGCGCCCGCACTGCTCCAGCTCAGCCCGCGGGTCGAGAAACTGCGCGACAGTGCCCTGCGCATGGCGGAAGGGTGCAATGCCAAGCTGGTGGGTTTCGTCGTCCATGCCGATCTGGACGAGGTCTCGGACCAGCGGTACGACCAGGTGCGGGACAGAATCACGACCCAACTGCGCAAGACCCTTCCCTGCCCCAGCGCGCTGGCCCTCTCCGCCGTCGAGATGGAGTCGTGGCTGATGCAGTTTCCCGACGCGTTTCCAAAGGTGCGGCGCAGCTGGGCCATGCGGCCCGAGGACTGCCGCAAAGACCTCACCAAGGTGGCGAACCCCAAGGAGCACCTCAAGAAGCACCTGGGCAGGCCCCCGTACCGGGAGTCCGACTCCCCGAAGATCATGGCGGAGGCCGTGAAACTCGGCCAAGTCAGCGCACGTCCGCCCGGCAACAACAGATCGTTCCGGGACTTCGCGGACCAGTTGGCCGCCTGGAAGAACAAATAGAGGGCCACCACCCGCCAGGGGAGGCAAGGGCCCCGGTCCACCGCCGGCCAGGACTGTCAGCCACCCCCTATACGGTGGTACCGATCACCAGGGCACCGGCATCGCAAGAGGGGGACCGTTGTGAAGCCCACCATGGCCGCCGCGCAGCTCCGCGGCAGTCTGACGCAGTACCTCACGACGACGTACGCCCTCGCCGACGAGGACACCCGCGGCGCGCTCGAACGTTTCCTCGGGCATCCCGAGACCGGTATCTTCCGCGGGCCGTATCTGCGGATCAGGACGCCGTTCCATGTCGCCGACGGCGGGTGGGAACGGGGACTGGAGTGGTCGGCCGGGTTCCCGGGGTTCACCCCGTGGCGGCACCAGGCCAAGGCGTGGGCGCGGCTGTCCACGCTGCACGGGCCCGCCAGGCCGACGCTGGTGACCACTGGCACTGGGTCCGGCAAGACGGAGTCGTTCCTGATCCCCGTGCTGGACCACTGCCGGCGGCAGAAGGCCGAGGGGCGAGCCGGGATCAAGGCCGTGCTGTTGTACCCGATGAACGCACTCGCCACCGACCAAGCCGGGCGTATCGGGGAGTATCTGTCACGGCCGGAGCTGGCCCAGGTCACGGCGGGGCTCTATATCGGCGACCGGCCCGACACCGACTTCCGGCGGGTGATGACGCGGCGCGAGGAGATGCGTGTCTCGCCGCCCGACGTGCTGATCACCAACTACAAGATGCTCGACCTGCTGCTCCAGCGAGGCGAGGACCGCAGCCTGTGGGAAGGTGCCGAGCCGGCGTACGTCGTACTGGACGAGTTCCATACCTACGACGGCGCACAGGGCACCGACGTGGCGATGCTGCTGCGCCGGCTGGCCGCCGCCACCGGCGTGTCCCGGCCCGGCAGGCCTCTGGGATCGATCTGCCCGGTGGCGACCTCGGCGACGCTGGGCGAAGGCGCGCCGGGCAAGGAGGCCGGGGGCATCCTCGATGTGGCGGCACGGGTGTTCGGGGTGCCTTTCCCTGCGGACGCGGTCATCGGCGAGGAGCGGATGACCGCCGAGGAATTCACCGGCGCCGTCGACTATGAACTGCCGGAACCGCCGACCCCGCAGGAAGTCGTGGCGGTCTCGGGCGGGCCGGACGTGGAGGCCCGGTCCGACCTGCTGGATCTGGATGCGCTCGCCACCCGGATGCTGGGCCGCTCCGGCCTGGACGCCTTCCGCGTCGGGCGGCTGCTGAAGCGGCACGACTTCACCCACGGCGTGCTGTCCCTGCTCAGCGGCGAGCCGCTGGACGAGTGGGCACTCAGGGACCGGCTCGCCCGGTTCGGCTACTCCTGGGGCCGCACCGCGCGAGAGAATCCCCGGCTGGCACTCCAGGCACTGTCCCGGTTCGTGGCGCTGCTGTCGGCCGCCCGCGACCCGGACTCCGACGAACGCAACCCCCGGCCGCTGCTGCACATCGAGGCACACTTGTGGGTGCGGCCCGTGACACGGGTGCTGCGCGGGGTGGGCCGCACCCCCGAGTTCCGCTGGTACGAGGACGACCGCACCGCCGCGCGCCGGGCCGCGCTCAACGCCGCGCCGCCCGGTGACGAGGACCCGGACGCCTCGTCCGGCAGCTGGCCGTCGTCCTCCGCGAGCAGACAGCCCCATCCGCTGCCGGGCACCGACACCGCACCCCGCCCCGCCCAGGTGCACCTGCCCGCCGTGTACTGCCGCAACTGCGGGCGCTCGGGGTGGGCCGCCCTGTCTCCCGAGGCCGACCCGCAGCAGTTGGTAATGGCCCAGGACCGGATCTGGCGGGCCGGAGTGGGCCGGGACAAGCGGCGCGTCCGCTACTTCATCTCCGCGACCGCCCGCGAGCGACGGCAGGCCCTCGACGCGCTGACCGGTGCACGGCCCTCGGACGGCGGCTTCGACCCGCTGTCGGTGGTGGTGCTGGACGGCGGACAGGGCACGTACCGGCTGCCCACGACCGGGGACGACGGTGACCTCGTCGACGCCTGGTTCGCGCTGGCCGTGCTCGACAAGAAGACCGCCGACCGGGCCGCCAAGGACGACCGATGCCCGGCCTGCCACACCGACAACAGCATCCGCTTCCTCGGCACGGCCCAGGCAGCCCTCGCCTCGGCGACGGTCACCCAGCTCTTCACCGGCGGCGACATCGCGCTCGTACCGGAGGAGCGCAAGACGCTGCTGTTCAACGACTCCACGCAGGACGCGGCACACCGGGCGGGCTACGTCGCCAACGCCTCGTACAAGTTCTCGCTCCGGTCGCTACTCGCTCACAACCTGGACCAGTCGGGGGAGCCGACCGCCCTGAACGACCTGATCGGCCATGTCCTCGACTCGGTGGACGACCCTGAGGCGCTGGCCGCGGTGGTGCCCCCCGACCTCCACGACGAACCGGGCGTCGACCGTCTGTTGTCCGGGCGCGGCACCGGCGACGCACGAACCTGGCGACTGATCGGCGAACGGCTGGCGTTCGCGACGGTGATGGAGTTCGGGCTGCGCAGCCGTATGGGTCGCACCCTGGAATTGACCCGGACCTCCGCCGCCGAGGTCGCCGTGGCGGACCCGGACCGGGTCACGGACTTGGCCCGGGACCTCCAGCTGACCCTGCCCGGCCAGCTGCTGGCGGTCGGCGGGCTGCCCACCCCTGAGCGCTATCTCGCCTATGTCCGGGGCCTGTTGGAGCGGCTGAGGCTGCGCGGCGCGGTGCGTCACCGCTGGCTCGACACATGGATCAAGGAGGTCGGCTCCGACCGCTACCTCATTTCCGGACGCAGGCCGGACGGTATGCCGGCCTTCCCCGAAGGGGTCGCACCGCCGCGGTTCCTGCTGGACGGGCAGAAGGACAAGACAGAGTTCGACTCGATCACGGGACGCCTGGGGTGGTACCAGGACTGGACCCGCAGATGCCTGGGCCTTGACGCCGCCGGGGCCACCGAGTACCTGCGCAGACTGCTCCCCGCCCTCGCCGACGCCGGCGTACTCGCCGTACGGACCGCCCGTGACCGCCAGACCCGGGTCTACGGTTTGCAGCCCGGCCACATCGAGGTGCGACTCCTCGACGACGCCGTCGTCAACAAGGCCTTCGTCAGCTGCGAGGACTGCCGCTGGCAGCAGGTCGTGGCGCCGGAGCGCCGCACCCGCTGGTACGGGCATCCCTGCCCCCGCTACCGGTGCAAGGGCCGGCTGACCGCGCCTCAGACCGACGGGTCCGCCGCCGAGGCCGAGGTCTCCCGCTTCGGCTCCGGCCCACTCGTGCCGGAGCGGGACTACACCGCCGACTACTACCGCCGCCTCTACCTGACGGGCGGCACGTTCCGTGTGGTGACCGCCGAGCACACGGGCATGCTCACCCGCCCGGAACGGGAGCGTGTCGAACGCACCTTCAAGGCGGGTACGCACTACACCGATCCCAATGTGCTGTCGTGTACCCCGACGCTGGAACTCGGCATCGACATCGGCGAGTTGTCCGCCGTACTGCTCGGTTCCCTGCCGAGCGGCCCCGCCAACTACGTGCAGCGCGCCGGGCGCGCCGGACGCCGCACGGGCAACGCGCTGGTCGTCGCGTTCGGCGGACGCAAGGCACGCGACCTGTACTACCTTGACGAGCCCCGCGAGATGATCGCCGGGACCATCCTGCCGCCGGGCTGCTACCTGTCGGCAGTGGAGATCCTGCGCCGCCAGTACACGGCGCGGCTGCTGGACCTGGCGGCCCGCGGCGAGCTGCGGACCTCCGACGGCGAGGTGCTCGCACCGCTCCCCCGGCTGTCCTCCGCCCTGTTCGGCACCAGCGGGTGGTGCCAGGACCTCGCGGACGCCGCCCAGACACACGGGGCAGCCCTCGTGGAGCAGTTCCTGGCCCTGTTCCCCGACGACAGTGACGGGCGGGACCCCGACACTTCCGATGGGGCGGGCGTCTCCGCGTACGCGGCCGAGGAACTCCGGGCGTACGCGACCGGCGGGATCGTACGAGCTTTGCAGGAGGCTGAGGAAGACTGGACGGGGCGGCGCGAGGAGCTGCGCCGCAGGATCGCCGCGATCGACGAGGCTGCCGAGCATCTGGCGCAGTCCGACGAGTCACAGGCCCGGGAGCGGCGCGAACTGCTCGCCGAGCGGCGGGGCGCCGGGGATCTGCTGCGGGAGCTGAGCCAGTCCAGCGCCCACGCCACCCTGGTGGACCTCGGGCTGCTGCCGAACTACAGCCTGACGGACACCACCACCCAGCTTGAAGCGACGCTGTACTGGACGGAGACCCCGGGCGACGAGGACGACACCGACGGGGCGGGAGCCGCGGAGCAGGGCGCCGTCCGCAAGGTGTACCGCAGTGAGACCCGGGACTACGAGCGGTCCCGCAAGCTGGCCCTCACCGAACTCGCTCCCGGCAACAGCTTCTACGTCAGCGGCTACCGGCACGTGGTGCGCGCCCTCGATGTCGGCAGTCCCGAGCGCCGCGCCTGGTCGGTGTGGCGGCTCTGCCCCGCCTGTGGATACGTGCGCACCGAGGACGCCGAGCACGACACCCGCCCGTGCCCACGCTGCGCCGGGCGGGAGATCGCCGACGCGGGCTGTGTCCAGCGCGTACTGCGGCCCAGGCGCGTACTGTCCCGCGACAAACGCGACGACGCCCGGGTCCGCGACGACCACGACGAACGAGACCGCAGGCGCTACGCGGTCCTCACCACCGTGGACATCGACCCCGACCGGCTGGCACCCGGTTCCTGGCGGCACGACACGGCCGTGTTCGGCGTGGACTTCACCCGGCACGCCACGATCCGGACACTGAACCTCGGGCTGGACCGCGAGGATGGCAGCAGCATGGTGCCGCTCGCCGGACAGGACGTACGGCTCAACCCGTTCTACGTCTGCACCGAGTGCGGCGGCGCGACCGCCGACGGCCGACCGGTGGTGGACGCGCCGCAGCACGCGCTCACCGAGTCGGGGGCGGCGAGCACCCCGGCCGCCCAGCACCATCAGTTGTGGTGTCCGCGCCGTCGTGTCCGAAGGCCAGTGACCGGTGCGGGCGAACAGCAGGGCAAGGGCGAGGACGTGCCGCTGCTGCTCGCCCACGAACTGACCACGGAGGCCGTGCGCATCCTGCTTCCCGCGTCGGTGGCACGCGCCAAGGAGCGGCTCGCGTCGTTCACCGCCGCCCTGTTCGTGGGGATCGCGGCCCGCTACGGCGGCGATCCCGACCACATCGACATCGCCGAGGCGACCATGCCCGACCACGCGGGTGACCTGGACGCGGACTGGCCGAGGCGCTTCCTCGTCGTCTACGACCGGCTGCCCGGCGGCACGGGCTACCTGCACCGGCTGGCCTCCGCCGACGGCTTCCGGGAGGTACTGCTCAGGGCGCGCGACGTCATCGAGGGCTGCGCGTGCCGTGAGAAGGGGCTCGACGGCTGCCACCAGTGCCTGCTGCGGCGAGTACCGGCCGCCGACTACGACAAGGTCAGCCGCAACGAGGTCCGCCAGATGCTGGACGATCTGCTGGGCGCCGACGGCGAGCGGTGGCACACCTCGCCGGTGGCGACGACGCGTCACATCCCCCTTCAACGACAGGCGGAGAGCGACCTGGAGGTCCTCTTCATCGACACGCTCCGGGACTGGGCGAAATTGGCGGAGTCGAAGGCCGCGGCGGACGCGTACACCACTTCCGCCGGTACGTACGCCCTCGACCTGCGGCTCACGGCGGCCGACGGGACCACCGTGAGCTGGCGTGTCTCCCAGCAGCGCGCCCTGGACGGCACCCGGCCGGACATACTCCTCGAGCGGCTGGACACACCCAGCCCACGCGTCGCCCTGTACCTCGACGGCTACGCGTACCACGCCACCCGTGAGCACAACCGGCTGTCGGACGACGCCATGAAGCGCACCCGGCTCAGGACGGACGGCCTTCGCGTGTTCCAGCTGACCTACCACGACGTCAAGGAGTGGCGTCAGCGCATCAAGGACACCGGGTACGCGGGGGCGGTTACGGCCGACCCTGTATGGGAGCCGTACGGCGTGGACGCACGGCAGCGGGCCCGCGACTACTACGCCCGCGTGGGTCGGGGCCTGCCCGGTGAGCTCGCCGAAACGGTGTGGGTCAACCCGGCCCAACTGCTGCTGACCTATCTGCGCTCCCCCGACCCGGAACGCTGGCAGCGGCGGGCGGAAGCGGCTGCCGCGGGGCTCAGCGGGGCGGACGGGGTCCGCGCCGTCGCGCTCACCGGCGAGGACATCGCCGACGGTCTCCGGGAAGCCTTGCGCGGCCGTATGCCCGCCGTGGCCAACGGGCCCGTACGGCTGCTGGCCGGCCTCGACGCGTCGGGCTGCCGTCTGGTACTGGCGGCCGACGGCAGACGAACGCCCCCCGTGTGGACAGGGCTCACCGTCCTGGACGACGGTGACGCGGCCCTCGCCGATGAGCCGACCCACAAGCGGCGCTGGCGTGCCTGGCTGTACTGGAGCAACGTGCTGCAGTTCCTGGAGCACGGCGGCGGTGACAGCGCCCAGCTGACCTCGGGCATGCTCGACGCCTTCGCCCCCGAGGTGCTCACCGTGACCGGCGGAGCGGGCTGGCTGACGTCGGCACGTACCCCGGTGCCCTCACCCGCGGACGAACTGGCCGCCGTCGGCGTCGTCCCCGCGCCTTCGGTGCCCGCAGCAGGAAGCGGTGAGGCGGTCCCACCGAGGCTCTCGGCAGACGAGGCACAGAGCGACGAGGGACGGGGGCGGGGCCCCCGCTGGGACCGGGTCATCGAATACCTCGACCCGGAGGAGCCGGGGCTCACCGATCTCGCCCACGCACTGGCCGGCGCGGCGGTGCCCGCTCCTCAGGATGGCTACGAGCTGGACAGCCACGGCTGGCAGGCCGAACTGGCGTGGCCCGCCGCCCGGATCGGAGTGGTGCTGTCACCTCGCACGACCGGTGACGAGCCCGACTACGAGGCACAGGACCGGGACAAGGCGTTCTCGGCGGCGGGCTGGACGGTCCGCACCGCCGCCGAATGGGACCCGGCGGCGATGATCGACCTGCTCAAGGATCGACAGCACGACAGCGACACCACCGGGGAAGGGGAGCCGAAGCGATGAACACCTCCGGCGTCACACTGCGCCTGCTCGACAAGGCCGACAAGGAGATCCTTAAACTCCCCCGCACGGTCAAGGGCGCGTTCTTCGACTTCCAGCACAAGTTCAGGAGCAACCCGCACACTACCGGGCTCAAACTCCAGCCGCTCAAGGGCGACAGCAGGCTCTGGTCCGCGCGCGTCAACGATGAGTACCGGGCGCTGCTGCTGCGACTCGCCGACGACGACTGGCTGATCGTCTCCGTCAAGCACCGCAAGGACGTCTACAACCGGCTGTCGTACGGCGTCAACCAGGTCACCGGCGGCATCGAGTACGTGGACCTGGAGGTGGTCGAGGACAGCGTCCTGCGCCGCATTCCCACCCCGCCCGCACAGGCCCCGACGACCGCCGAACCGTCCGAGCCGGCGCGGCCGGAGCCGACCCGGCCGCTGTTCGCCGACTGGTCCGACCAGCAGTTGTCGGATCTCGGCGTCGCGGAACCCCTGCTGCCGGTCATCCGCACCCTCGCCACCGAGGACCAGCTGCTGGGCCTCGTCGAGTACGCGCCGCAGCTCACCGGCGAAGTGCTGCTCGCCCTGTTCGACGGGACGCCGTACGACGACGTCCTCGACCAGGTGACCCGGCCGGTGGCCGCCACCGAGCCGGTCGACCCGGACGACTTCGAGGCCGCCGTCCAACGGCCGGCGACGGTCGTCACCACGACCGACGATGCCCTGCGGGAGGCCTTGGAGAGCGGCGACTTCGGCCGCTGGAAGGTCTTCCTCCACCCCACCCAGGCCAAGCTGGTCGAGCGGCGCTACAACGGCCCCGCCCGGGTGGGCGGCGGCCCCGGCACCGGCAAGACGATCGTCGCCCTGCACCGGGTGCGCCATCTCGTACGGCAGCTTCCCCCGGGCCGCGACAAGCCGGTCCTCTTGACCACGTACAACAAGAACCTCGCCGCCGACCTGCGCTCCAGGCTGCTGGAACTGGGCGGAGAGGAGCTGCTCAGCCGGGTCGAGGTGAGCCACGTCGACCAACTGGCCCTGCGCATCGTCCGCGAGGCCGAACCGGGCAACGGCAAGCAGGCCATCGACGACAGCCAGGCCGTACGCGAATGGCGCGGGCTGCTCGACGAGTTGGACGAGCACGGCTGGGACCCGGAGTTCCTGCACGACGAGTGGACGCAGGTCATCCTCGGCCAGGCCGTGGGCACCCGAACCGACTACTTCCGGGCCCGGCGTGCAGGACGCGGGAGGAACATCGGCCGCGCCGAGCGCGCCGAGATCTGGCAGCTCGCCGAGCGCTTTGCACAGCGGCTCGACCGGCTCGGGCGGCAGACCTGGGACCAGGTGGCAGAACGTGCCGCGCGGCTGGAGATCGGCCGTGAACAGCGCATTCTGAACATCGATCGGCAGCGGGAGGCGGCGGGCGGCTTCGACAACATCCACCTCCAAGACGGTTCAGGCGGCTGGCTGCGCCACCGGTACAGGCACATCGTCGTGGACGAGGCGCAGGATCTCCGTCCCGCGCACTGGAAGATGCTGCGCGCGATGGCCCCGCGCGGCGCCGACGACCTGTTCTTGGTCGGCGACACCCACCAGCGCATCTACAAGAACCAGGTGACGCTGGGCAGCCTGGGCATCAACATCCGCGGCCGGTCCTCGAAGCTGAGCCTCAGCTACCGCACCACGCGGCAGATCCTGCGCTCCGCCCTCAGCGTGCTGGGCGAGACGACGTACGACGACCTCGACGGCAGCGAGGAAACTCTGGCCGGCTACCGGTCGGTGCTCAACGGTGGTCTCCCGGTCGGGCACGCGTTCCCGGACTGGGCCGCCGAGCGGGAAGGCGTGGCGGCGCTCATCATGGAGTGGGACGCCGACACGGACCGTGCCATTCCGCACGAGCAGATCGCGATCTGCGTGCCGACGAACCAGATGGCGGCCGAGGTGGCCTACACACTCCAACTGAACGGCATCGGCTCGGTGGAAATCCGCTCCGATGGCCCGCATGGCTCCGACGGCGTGCACATCGGCACGATGTTCCGGTTCAAGGGGCTGGAATACCAGCGCATGATCATCGCGGGCGTGACGGACGGGCTCGTGCCGCGCGAGGCCGTGAACAGACTGCGCGACAAGGACCCAGTCCGCCACCGACACGAAATCCAGCGTGCTCGATCCCTGCTGTTTGTGGCAGCGACACGGGCACGCGACAGCGTAGACGTGTTCTGGCACGGAAAGCCCAGCCCGTTCCTCGACGACTCGTGGATCGCCACACCAGAGTCGGCATCCTGAAGAAACTGCGCCACGGCCTCGGTAAGGCGGTCGCCACTGTCCCAGCAGAGTTCGACGTCCCAAGCGTGAGCTCCACCCCCCTCAAAACTGAGCGCTACGAGCGTCATCCGAGCGTCAAGAATTCTTCGACACCGTCGGCGACGACGGAAGCCTGGCTGCCCACAACCGAAAGTTGTAGGTCAGTCCCTCATCCTGGGGCTGCTCAATCGCTCCACCTCCTGCATCGCCGAAAAGAGGTCTAGCGACCCGCTGAGGCCACAAAACTGCAGGTCAGCTACCTTTGCCAGCAGGCTTCAGAATCGCCACGCACTCCACATGATGCGTCACCGGGAACAGGTCGAACACCCGCAGTGTCGCCGGGTGGTAGCCCTCCTCCGCGAAGTACTTGAGGTCGCGGGCGAGGGCGGCCGGGTCGCAGGCCACGTAGGCGATGCGGCGGGCGCCGAGGGCGGCGAGGTGGCGGACGGTGGTGCGGCCGGCGCCGGCGCGCGGGGGGTCGAGGACGATGAGGTCGGCGCTGTCGATGCGGGTGCGCGGGAGGACGTCCTCGACCTTGCCCTGTTCGATGCGGACGCGGTCGAGGTCCTGGAGGTTGTGGCGGGCGTCCTCGACGGCGCGCTTGCCGGACTCGATGCCGAGGACGGCGCCCTTCTCGCCCACGCGCTCGGCGAGGGCGCCGGCGAAGAGGCCGACGCCGCAGTAGAGGTCGAGGGCCATGTCGCCCTTGCGCGGCATGAGGCCCTGCATGACGGCCTTGACGAGGGTGTCGGCGGCCTGCGGGTGGACCTGCCAGAAGCCGCCCTCGCCGACGCGGTAGGTGCGGCCGTCGGCGCGTTCGCGGACGAAGGGGCGGCCGTGGACGCGGTGGACCCGGTTGTCCTTCTCGCCGACGCGCAGGACCGAGACCGGCTTGTCGAGCTCGACGATCGGCAGGCGGCCGCCCGGCTTCGGGGTGAGGACGACCTGGCGGTCGGCGGAGCCCGAGGCGGCGATGGCGTCGACCGAGGCGATCTGCGGCCACTCGCGCTTCTCGATGCCGAGTTCGCTGACGCCCGGGGCCGCGATCAGGCAGTGGTCGATGGGCTGGACGTCGTGCGAGCGGTGCTTGCGGAGGCCGGCGCGGCCCTCGGCGTCGATCGCGTACTGGACGCGGGTGCGCCAGGCGGGGACCTGGCCGGCGGGGACCTTGTCGCCCTCGGCCGGCATGACGGTGCCGTCCCAGCCGGCCTCCTCGGGGGTGAGGCCCGCGAGGCGCTTGAGCTGTTCGGCGACGACCTCGCCCTTGAGGCGGCGCTGGGCGCCGGGCTTGACGTGCTGCCAGTCGCAGCCGCCGCACTTGCCCGGGCCGGAGAACGGGCAGGGCGCCTCGATACGGTCCTTCGAGGGCTCCAGCACCCGCACCGCGTCGGCGCGCAGGAAGCGGGAGGTCTCCTCGCCCTCGGTGATCCGGGCGATGACCCGCTCGCCGGGGAGGGTGTGGCGGACGAAGAGGACGCGGCCCTCTTCCGTCCGGGCGACGCAGTGGCCGCCGTGGGCGACCGGGCCGACCTCGACCTCGTACTCCTCGCCGACCAGCGACTTCGTCGGTTCCGTCTGCATGGGGGGAGGGCTCCTGAGGGGGTCGGTGGTGCGGCGGGACAACAGCCGTCCAGTCTACGTCCCGCCGCGCCTCCCCCGTGACCGCTACTTCTTCACCGCGGCCTTCTCCCTCTTCTGCGGCGGGGTGACCGGGCCGCGTCGCACCGAGCCGGGCGCGTTCCACTCGGCGCGCTTGCGGGCGCGGCGGCGGGCGACCTCGGAGGAGTCGAGCTGCCAGGGCACCGAGGTGACCATGACGCCCGGGGTGAAGAGCAGCCGGCCCTTGAGCCGCAGGGCGCTCTGGTTGTGGAGCAGGTGCTCGTACCAGTGGCCCACCACGTACTCGGGGATGTAGACGCTGACCACGTCGCGCGGGCTCTCCTTGCGGAGCGACTTCACGTAGTCGATGACCGGCCGGGTGATCTCGCGGTACGGCGAGTCGAGGATCTTCAGCGGGACGTCGACGCCCCGCTGATGCCACTCCTCGCGCAGCGCCTTCGTCTCGGCCGGGTCGACGCTGATGCTCAGCGCCTCCAGGGTGTCCGAGCGCATCAGCTTGGCGTAGGCCAGGGCCCGCAGGGTCGGCTTGTGGACCTTGGAGACCAGGACGATGGAGTGCACCCGGGAGGGCCGGGAGGCCTCCTCGCCGGGCTCGTCGGCGAGGGCGATCTCGTCGGCGACGCGGTCGTAGTGGCGGCGGATGGCGGTCATCGTCGCGTAGAAGATGACCATGCCGAGCAGGGCGACCCAGGCGCCGTGGGTGAACTTCGTCAGCAGCACGACGACCAGCACCAGGCCGGTCAGGAAGCCGCCGAAGGTGTTGATCGCCCGGGAGCGGATCATGTGGCGGCGCTTGCCGGGGTCGGTCTCGGTCTCCAGGTGCCGGTTCCAGTGCCGGACCATGCCGATCTGGCTCAGCGTGAAGGAGACGAAGACGCCGACGATGTACAGCTGGATCAGCTTGGTGGAGTCGGCCCCGTAGATGTAGGTGAGGACGATGGCGGCGCCGGCGAGGAGCACGATGCCGTTGGAGAAGGCGAGCCGGTCGCCGCGGGTGTGCAGCTGGCGCGGCAGGTAGCGGTCCTGGGCGAGGATCGAGCCGAGCAGCGGGAAGCCGTTGTACGCGGTGTTCGCGGCCAGGAAGAGGACGAGCGCGGTGGCGGCGGCCAGGATGATGAAGAGGAACGAGCCGTGGCCGAAGACCGCCTCGGCGACCTGCGAGATCACCGGGTTCTGGGTGTAGTCGTCGCCGAGCGGCTTGCCGTCCTTGAGCAGGTCGGTCGCCGGCTTCTCCGCCATCCGCACATGGGTGGCCATGGCCAGGCCGATGATGCCGCAGAACATGGTGACGGCGAGGCCGCCCATCAGCGCCAGCGTGGTGGCGGCGTTCTTCGACTTCGGCTTGCGGAAGGCGGGCACGCCGTTGCTGATCGCCTCGACGCCGGTGAGCGCGGCGCAGCCGGAGGAGAAGGCGCGCAGCAGCAGGAAGACCAGCGCGAAGCCGGCCAGGCCCTTGTGCTCGGCGTTGATGGTGTAGTCGGCGGTGGGCGCCCGCATGGTGTCGCCCATGAAGACGCCGCGGACGACGCCCCAGGCGATCAGCAGGAAGACGCCGCCGACGAAGACGTAGGTCGGGATCGCGAAGAGCTTGCCGGACTCCTTGACGCCTCTCAGGTTCATCAGGGTCAGCAGCACGATGACGGCGATGGCACAGGCGGTCTTGTGCTCGACGACGAACGGGACGGCCGAGCCGAGGTTCTCGATGCCGGAGGCGATGGAGACGGCGACCGTGAGGACGTAGTCGACGAGGAGGGCGCTGGCGACGGTGAGTCCGGCCTTGGGGCCCAGGTTGGTGGTGGCGACCTCGTAGTCGCCGCCGCCGCTCGGGTAGGCGTGCACGTTCTGGCGGTACGAGGCGACCACCGTGAACATCAGCACGACCACCGCGACGGCGATCCACGGGCTGAAGTGGTAGGCCGACACACCTGCCACGGAGAGGACGAGGAGGACCTCGCCCGGCGCGTACGCCACAGAGGAGAGAGGGTCGGACGCGAAGACGGGGAGGGCGATGCGCTTGGGGAGAAGGGTCTCTCCCAGCTTGTCGCTGCGCAGCGCCCGCCCGATCAGGATCCGTTTCGGCAGGTCGGTCAATTTGGACACGCAGAGGATCGTAAGCGTTCGGTCCCCCGGTCGCCCACCCGCCACCCACCCGGGCGCCGATCGGCGGGGTGGGCGGCGGGTGGAGGCGGGTGCGCGACGGCGCGGGACGGGC
>NZ_JBPQTX010000103.1:0-21644 GCF_051386555.1 Streptomyces sp. URMC 126 | reverse complement strand
CCCGATGCCCCTGGACCCCACCACCGCCCCCGTCGCGGTGCTGCTGATCGGTCCGGCCGGGGCGGGGAAGACGACCGCGGCCCGGCACTGGGCCGACACCCGCCGGGTGCCGACGGCGCACATCAGCCTGGACGACGTCCGCGAATGGGTGCGGGCCGGTTTCGCCGACCCGCAGTCGGGCTGGAACGACCGGTCCGAGGCCCAGTACCGGCTGGCCCGCCGCACCTGCGGCTTCGCCGCCCGGAACTTCCTCGCCAACGGCATCTCCTGCATCCTCGACGACGCGGTCTTCCCCGACCGGCCCGCCGTCGGCCTGGGCGGCTGGAAGCGGCACATCGGCCCCGGCCTGCTGCCCGTCGTCCTGCTGCCGGGACTGGACGTGGTCCTGGAGCGCAACGCCGAGCGGCGCGGCAACCGGCGGCTGGACGACGAGCAGGTGGCGCACATCCACGGCCGGATGGCCGGCTGGTACGGCTCGGGCCTGCCGATCATCGACAACTCGCAGCAGGACGTCGCCACCACCGCCCGGCTCATCGACGAGGCCGTCGCCCGCTCCCTCGCCACCCCGCCCGCCTGGTAGGCGGGCGGTCCGGGGCACCCCGGTCGGACGCGCCGGAGCGGCCGGGCCCGGCCGCCGAACGTACGCTCGCAGCATGTCCGACGTGTACGCGGCGCGCCGTTCCCGGCTGCTGGAGCGGTGCCTGGCGAGCGGGAGCGAGGCCGCGCTGGTCACCGGCGGGGCCAACGTCCGCTATCTGGCGGGGCACGCGCCGGCCGGGGCGGCCCTGCTGGTCGGCCCCGTCCACGACGTGCTGCTCTGCGCCTCCGACCCCTTCGACACCGCGTCGGCCGGCCGCCCCGCCGGCGACCTGCGCGTCTTCGTCCTGCCGAGCCCGGAGGGGGACCCCGCCGCGGCGGGCGCGGAACGGGCCGCCGCGGCCGGGGCCGGCTCGCTGGCCGTGGAGGAGCATCACCTGACCGTACGGCGCCACCGCGCCCTGGGGGCCGTCGCGCCGGGGCTGCGGCTGGACGACCTGGGGCCGGCCGTGGAGCAGCAGCGGCTGGTGAAGGACGAGGAGGAGATCTCCTGCCTGCGGATCGCCGCGGAGATCGCCGACCAGGCGCTGGGGGAGCTGCTGGAGTCCATCCTGGTCGGCCGGACCGAGCGGCACCTCGCCCTGGAGCTGGAGCGCCGCCTGGTGGACCACGGCGCGTCCGGCCCCGCCTTTCCCACCTCGGTGGGGACCGGCCCGGACTCCGGGCTGGCCGGTCACGTACCCTCGGACCGGCGGGTGGAGGAGGGCGACTTCCTCTCCGTCTGCCTGGGCGCCGACTACCGCGGCTACCACAGCGAGATCGCCCGTACCTTCGTCATCGGCACCTCTCCGGCGGACTGGCAGATCGAGCTCTACGAGCAGGTCTTCGCGGCCCAGCGGGCCGGGCGGGAGGCGTTGCTGCCGGGGACGCCGTACCGGGACGTGGACCGCGCGGCGCGGCGCGTCCTGGAGGCCGCGGGCCACGGCGAGCGGGTCGGACCGCGGATCGGGCACGGGGTCGGACTCGAAAACGGCGAGGACCCTCGGCTCACCCCTGCGGCCATGGGTAAACTGGACGCTTGCGTGCCGGTCACCGTAGATCCGGGGGTTCACCTCCCGGGGCGGGGCGGCGTCCGGATCGATGACACGCTCGTCGTCCGCCCCGAGGCGGACGGCGGTCCCGAGCTACTCACCATCACGACCAAGGAGCTGCTCGCGCTGTAGCGCGTGCCTCTTCGGGGTCGCAGCTTCAGTCCAGGAGATTCCGCAACCGTGGCTTCCACGAACGACCTCAAGAACGGCATGGTGCTCAAGCTCGAAGGCGGCCAGCTCTGGTCCGTCGTCGAGTTCCAGCACGTCAAGCCCGGCAAGGGCCCCGCCTTCGTCCGCACGAAGCTCAAGAACGTGCTCTCCGGCAAGGTGGTGGACAAGACCTTCAACGCCGGTGTGAAGGTCGAGACGGCCAACGTCGACAAGCGCGGTATGCAGTTCTCGTACATGGACGGCGACTACTTCGTCTTCATGGACATGGACACGTACGACCAGCTGCACATCGACCGCAAGACCGTCGGTGACGCCGCCAACTTCCTGATCGAGGGCTTCGAGGCCGTCGTCGCGCAGAACGAGGGCCAGGTCCTCTACGTCGAGCTGCCGGCCGCCGTCGAGCTCACCATCGAGCACACGGACCCGGGCGTCCAGGGCGACCGCTCCACCGGTGGCACCAAGCCCGCCAAGCTGGAGACCGGCTACGAGATCCAGGTCCCGCTCTTCATCACCACGGGTGAGAAGATCAAGGTCGACACGCGCACCGGCGATTACCTCGGCCGGGTGAACAGCTAACCGTGGCCGCCCGCAGCAACTCCCGGAAGCGCGCCTTCCAGATCCTCTTCGAGGCCGACCAGCGAGAGGCGTCCGTGCTGGACGTCCTCGCCGACTGGATCCGGCACTCGCGCTCGGACGACCGGCAGCCGCCGGTCAACGAGTACACGATGCAGCTGGTCGAGGGCTACGCCGAGCACGTCGCCCGGATCGACGAGCTGATCGAGACCTACGCGGTCGACTGGGACCTGGACCGGATGCCGGCCGCCGACCGGAACATCGTCCGGCTCGGGGCCTACGAGCTCATCTGGGAGGACGGGACCCCGGACGCCGTGGCGATCGACGAGGCGGTGCAGCTCGCCAAGGAGTTCTCCACCGACGAGTCGCCGGCCTTCATCAACGGCCTGCTCGGCCGGTTCAAGGAGCTCAAGCCGGGCATCCGCCGGGCCTGACGCGCCGCGACCGACACAAACCGCCAGGGGGCGGGGAACCGGAAAGGTTCCCCGCCCCCTGGCGGTTCTGCGTTCAGGCCGTATGCGTTCGGGCCGGAATCGGGCCGAAAAGGCTACGCGTCCTCGTGCTGCACGGCGCGGCGCGCGTCCGCGTCGAGCACGCCCCAGCTGATCAGCTGCTCGGTGAGCACCGAGGGCGACTGGTCATAGATCACGGCGAGGGTGCGCAGGTCGTCCTGGCGGATCGACAGCACCTTGCCGTTGTAGTCGCCGCGCTGGCTCTGGATGGTCGCCGCGTAACGCTGGAGCGGGCCCGCCTTCTCGGCCGGGACGTGGGCGAGGCGCTCCAGGTCCAGGACCAGCTTCGGCGGGGGCTCGGCCGCGCCCCCCGGCGTGGTGCCGGGCAGCAGCTCCTGCACGGGCACGCCGTAGAAGTCGGCCAGCTCGGCAAGGCGCTGCACGGTCACGGCACGGTCGCCGCGCTCGTACGAGCCCACCACCACGGCCTTCCAGCGGCCCTGGGACTTCTCCTCGACACCATGGAGAGAGAGACCCTGCTGGGTGCGGATGGCGCGGAGCTTGGCCCCGAGCTGTTTGGCGTATTCGCTGGACATAAAGCTCCCCGGACGCGGTATCAATGTGCGGCTCTGCCGCGTGGCTGGTAACTCACTGTGAGGTTACGCAGCGTAATCTGCCTTCGTCAAGCCGAATGGTCCACGGCTTCCGCCGTCAGGGGCGGCGGCCGGAGCACCTCCGGACAGCTGCTACTGTGGACCACGCAATTCCGACGTCCTTTAATGTCCGTCCCGTGAGGCGGAGAAGGAGGTCCGTTTCTTATGGACACCACCGCATCCGCGGCGGGTCCCGCGCGTCCCGTGCTCGAAGCACCGGACATCGCCCGGGTCCTCACCCGCATCGCCCACGAGATCGTCGAACGCGCCAAGGGCGCCGACGATGTCGTCCTGCTCGGCATCCCCACCCGAGGGGTCTACCTCGCCCACCGCCTCGCCGCGAAGCTGGCCGAGATCACCGGCACCTCCATGCCCGTGGGCTCCCTCGACATCACGATGTACCGCGACGACCTGCGGCTCCGCCCGGCCCGGGCGCTGGCCCGCACGGAGATCCCCGGCGACGGCATCGACGGCCGTCTCGTGGTCCTCGTCGACGACGTGCTCTTCTCCGGCCGCACCATCCGCGCCGCCCTCGACGCCCTGAACGACATCGGGCGCCCCCGCGCGGTCCAGCTCGCCGTCCTGGTCGACCGCGGCCACCGCGAGCTGCCGATCCGCGCCGACTACGTCGGCAAGAACCTCCCCACCTCGCTGCGGGAGACGGTCAAGGTCCAGCTCACCGAGGAGGACGGGCGCGACAGCGTGCTCCTCGGCGTGAGCGCCACCGCTCCGGCCGAGGGCCGCTAGCAGCCTCCCCGCACGGGTCCGTACCCCGGACCCGCGACGCCGCACGCCCGGCCGTCCTCACGCACACCCTCAACCACGGAGCATCCGGATGCTGCACCTCTCCGGGGGGAGCCCCCGTACCCGCGGCCACCTCGTCTCGGCCGCCGACCTCAGCCGCGACGACGCCGTCCTGATCCTCGACACCGCCGAGGAGATGGCCCGCGTCGCGGACCGGCCGATCAAGAAGCTGCCGACCCTGCGCGGCCGGACCGTCGTCAACCTCTTCTTCGAGGACTCGACGCGGACCCGCATCTCCTTCGAGGCCGCCGCCAAGCGGCTCTCCGCCGACGTCATCAACTTCTCCGCCAAGGGCTCCTCGGTCTCCAAGGGCGAGTCGCTCAAGGACACCGCGCTCACCCTGGAGGCGATGGGCGCCGACGCCGTCGTCATCCGCCACCACGACTCCGGCGCCCCGCACCGGCTGGCCACCTCCGGCTGGATCAACGGCTCGGTCGTCAACGCCGGCGACGGCACGCACGAGCACCCCACCCAGGCCCTGCTGGACGCCTTCACCCTGCGCCGCCGCCTGGTCGGCCCCGACGCCGGGCTCGGCAAGGACCTGGACGGCCGCCGGATCACGATCGTCGGCGACATCCTGCACAGCCGCGTCGCCCGGTCCAACGTCCACCTGCTGAACACCCTCGGCGCCCAGGTCACCCTGGTCGCCCCGCCCACTCTGGTGCCCATCGGCGTCGAGCACTGGCCCTGCGAGGTCTCCTACGACCTGGACGCGGTGCTGCCCAAGTCCGACGCCGTGATGATGCTGCGCGTCCAGCGCGAGCGGATGAACGCCGCGTTCTTCCCCACCGAGCGCGAGTACGCGCGCCGCTACGGCCTCGACGGCCAGCGGATGGCGCGGATGCCCGAGGACGCGATCGTCATGCACCCCGGCCCGATGAACCGCGGCATGGAGATCACCGCCGAGGTCGCCGACTCCCGCCGCTGCACGGCCGTCGAACAGGTCACCAACGGCGTCTCCATCCGGATGGCCGTCCTCTACCTGCTGCTCGGCGGCTCCGAGTCCGCCGTCACCACCACGAACACCCGCACCGAGGAGAACAAGTAATGCCCCAGATCCTTATCCGCGGTGCCAAGGTGCTCGGCGGCCCCGCCCAGGACGTCCTGATCGACGGCGAGACCATCGCCCGGGTCGGCAACGGCATCGAGGCCGACGGCGCGACCGTCATCGAGGCGGACGGCAAGGTCCTGCTGCCCGGCCTGGTCGACCTCCACACCCACCTCCGCGAGCCCGGCCGCGAGGACTCCGAGACCGTCCTCACCGGCACCCGCGCCGCGGCCACCGGCGGCTACACCGCCGTCCACGCCATGGCCAACACCTTCCCGGTCGCCGACACCGCCGGCGTCGTCGAGCAGGTCTGGCGGCTCGGCAAGGAGTCCGGCTACTGCGACGTGCAGCCCGTCGGCGCCGTCACCGTCGGCCTGGAGGGCAAGAAGCTCGCCGAGCTCGGCGCCATGCACGACTCCGCCGCCGGCGTCCGGGTCTTCTCCGACGACGGCAAGTGCGTGGACGACGCCGTGATCATGCGGCGCGCCCTGGAGTACGTGAAGGCGTTCGACGGCGTGATCGCCCAGCACGCCCAGGAGCCGCGGCTCACCGAGGGCGCCCAGATGAACGAGGGCGTCGTCTCCGCCGAGCTGGGCCTGGGTGGCTGGCCGGCCGTCGCCGAGGAGTCGATCATCGCCCGCGACGTGCTGCTCGCCGCGCACGTCGGCTCCCGGCTGCACGTCTGCCACCTCTCCACGGCCGGCTCGGTGGAGATCGTCCGCTGGGCCAAGTCCAAGGGCTGGAACGTCACCGCCGAGGTCACCCCGCACCACCTGCTCCTCACCGACGAGCTCGTCCGCTCGTACAACCCCGTCTACAAGGTGAACCCGCCGCTGCGCACCGAGGCCGACGTGATGGCCCTGCGCGAGGCGCTCGCGGACGGGACGATCGACTGCGTGGCCACCGACCACGCCCCGCACCCGCACGAGGACAAGGACTGCGAGTGGGGCGCCGCGGCCATGGGCATGGTGGGCCTGGAGACCGCCCTCTCGGTCGTCCAGCACACCATGGTCGAGACCGGCCTGCTGGACTGGGCGGGCGTCGCCGACCGGATGTCCTTCACCCCGGCCCGTATCGGCCGCCTCGCCGGACACGGCCGTCCGGTGGCCGCCGGTGAGCCCGCCAACCTCACCCTGGTCGATTCCGCTTACCGTGGTGTCGTGGACCCCGCGGGCTTCGCCTCCCGCAGCCGCAACACCCCTTACGAGGGCCGCGAGCTGCCGGGGCGCGTCACCCACACCTTCCTGCGGGGCCGGGCGACGGTCGCCGACGGGAAGCTGACGGGAATCTGACGTGACACCTTTGATCACCAACCTCGCGGACGAGCAGAAGTCGCAGGCCGTCACCGACTGGGCGGCGCGCGCCGGCTGGGTCGTGGGTCTGCTGCTCTTCATCGCGCTCCTGTACTGGCTGATGCGCGAGGGCTGGAAGTGGCGCGGCACGCTCCAGGGCGACCTGCCCCCGCTGCCCGCCGTCCCGGAGGAGCCGGGCCCGGCCCGGCTCACCCTCACCGGCCGCTACCACGGCTCGACCACCGCCGGGCAGTGGCTGGACCGCATCGTCGCCGGGGGCCTCGGCACCCGCAGCCGCGCCGAGCTCTCCCTCACGGACGAGGGCGTGAGCGTGCTGCGCCCCGGCGCCACCGACTTCCTGATCCCCGCCGACGCCGTGCGGGGCGCCCGCCTCGACAAGGGCATCGCCGGCAAGGTCCTCACCGAGGGCGGCCTGCTGGTGATCACCTGGCAGCACGGCGACCGGCTGATCGACTCCGGCTTCCGGGCCGATCACGTGGCGGAGCACCCGGCCTGGGTCGAGGAGCTCACCACTTCGCAGAACCTGAACAGCACGACGGAAGGCGCACGATGACGACCTCGCACCCGGGGAACCCCTCGCAGAGGAAAGGGGCGCTTCCCGCCGTACTCGTCCTGGAGGACGGCCGCGTCTTCCGCGGCCGGGCCTACGGGGCCGTCGGGACGACCTTCGGCGAGGCGGTGTTCTCCACCGGCATGACCGGCTACCAGGAGACCCTCACCGACCCCTCGTACCACCGCCAGGTGGTCGTGATGACCGCCCCGCACGTCGGCAACACCGGCGTCAACGACGAGGACCCCGAGTCGTCCCGCATCTGGGTGGCCGGCTACGTGGTCCGCGACCCCGCCCGCACCCCGTCGAACTGGCGCTCGCGCCGCTCCCTCGACGAGGAGCTGGAGCGCCAGGGCGTCGTCGGCATCAGCGGGATCGACACCCGCGCCCTCACCCGCCACCTGCGCGAGCGCGGTGCCATGCGGGTCGGCATCTTCTCCGGCGCGGCCCTGCCGGGCGAGGAGGCCATGCTGGAGCAGGTGCGGCAGGCCCCCGAGATGGCGGGCGCGGACCTCTCCGCCGAGGTCGCCACCAAGGAGACCTACGTCGTCCCGGCCGTCGGCGCGAAGAAGTACACCGTCGCCGCGATCGACCTGGGCATCAAGGGCATGACCCCGCACCGGATGGCCGAGCGCGGCATAGAGGTCCACGTCCTGCCCGCCACGGCGACCGTCGAGGACGTCTACGCCGTGAACCCGGACGGCGTGTTCTTCTCCAACGGCCCGGGCGACCCGTCCACCGCCGACCACCCGGTCGCGGTGATGCGGGCGGTGCTGGAGCGCAAGACCCCGCTCTTCGGTATCTGCTTCGGCAACCAGATCCTCGGCCGCGCGCTGGGCTTCGGCACCTACAAGCTGAAGTACGGCCACCGCGGCATCAACCAGCCGGTGCAGGACCGGACGACCGGCAAGGTCGAGGTCACCGCGCACAACCACGGCTTCGCCGTCGACGCCCCGCTCGACGGGCCCGCCGACACCCCCTACGGCCGCGTCGAGGTCTCCCACGTCTGCCTCAACGACGACGTGGTCGAGGGGCTCCGGCTGCTCGACCGGCCGGCATTCAGCGTCCAGTACCACCCCGAAGCAGCGGCGGGACCGCACGACGCCGCGTACCTGTTCGACCGCTTCGTCTCGCTCATGGAGGGCCAGCGTGCCTAAGCGCACCGATATCCAGTCCGTCCTGGTCATCGGCTCCGGCCCGATCGTCATCGGCCAGGCCGCGGAGTTCGACTACTCCGGCACCCAGGCCTGCCGCGTCCTCAAGTCCGAGGGCCTGCGGGTCATCCTGGTCAACTCCAACCCGGCCACGATCATGACCGACCCGGAGATCGCCGACGCCACGTACGTCGAGCCGATCACCCCCGAGTTCGTCGAGCGGATCATCGCCAAGGAGCGCCCCGACGCCCTGCTGCCCACCCTGGGCGGCCAGACCGCGCTCAACACCGCGATCTCGCTGCACGAGGCGGGCACGCTGGAGAAGTACGACGTCGAGCTGATCGGCGCCAATGTGGAGGCGATCCACAAGGGCGAGGACCGCGAGCAGTTCAAGGCCGTCGTCGAGGCCGTCCGCGCCCGGATCGGGCACGGCGAGTCCGCCCGCTCGGTCATCTGCCACACGATGGACGAGGTGCTGGCCGGCGTCGAGACGCTCGGCGGCTACCCGGTCGTCGTCCGCCCCTCCTTCACCATGGGCGGCGCCGGCTCCGGCTTCGCCCACGACGAGGAGGAGCTGCGCCGCATCGCGGGCCAGGGCCTCGCGCTCTCCCCGACCACCGAGGTGCTCCTGGAGGAGTCCATCCTCGGCTGGAAGGAGTACGAGCTGGAGCTGATGCGCGACAAGAACGACAACGTCGTGGTCGTCTGCTCCATCGAGAACTTCGACCCGATGGGCGTGCACACCGGCGACTCGATCACCGTCGCCCCGGCGATGACCCTCACCGACCGCGAGTACCAGGTGCTGCGCGACATCGGCATCGAGGTCATCCGCGAGGTCGGCGTGGACACCGGCGGCTGCAACATCCAGTTCGCGGTCAACCCCGAGGACGGCCGGGTCATCGTCATCGAGATGAACCCGCGCGTCTCCCGCTCCTCCGCGCTGGCCTCCAAGGCCACCGGCTTCCCGATCGCGAAGATCGCGGCCCGGCTCGCCGTCGGCTACACGCTGGACGAGATCCCCAACGACATCACCGAGCAGACCCCGGCCTCCTTCGAGCCGACGCTCGACTACGTCGTGGTCAAGGCCCCGCGCTTCGCCTTCGAGAAGTTCCCGGCCGCCGACGCCACCCTCACCACCACCATGAAGTCGGTGGGCGAGGCCATGGCCATCGGCCGGAACTTCACCGAGGCGCTGCAGAAGGCGCTGCGCTCGCTGGAGAAGAAGGGCTCGCAGTTCGACTTCGTCTCCGAGCCCGGCGACAAGACCGAGCTGCTGGCGAAGGCCGCCGTCCCGACGGACGGGCGGATCAACACCGTCATGGCCGCCATCCGGGCCGGCGCCACGCAGGCCGAGGTCTTCGCTGCCACTCGGATCGACCCCTGGTTCGTGGACCAGCTCTTCCTGCTCCACGAGGTCGCCCAGGAGCTGGCCGCGGCCGAGACGCTGGAGCCGGAGCTGCTGGCCGAGGCCAAGCGGCATGGCTTCTCGGACGCCCAGATCGCCGCGATCCGCGGGGTCGGGGAGAAGGTCGTCCGCGAGGTCCGGCACGCGCTGGGCGTCCGCCCGGTGTACAAGACGGTGGACACCTGCGCCGCCGAGTTCGCCGCCAAGACCCCGTACTTCTACTCCTCGTACGACGAGGAGAGCGAGGTCGCGCCGCGCGAGAAGCCCGCGGTGATCATCCTGGGCTCCGGCCCGAACCGCATCGGCCAGGGCATCGAGTTCGACTACTCCTGCGTCCACGCCTCCTTCGCGCTCAGCGAGGCGGGCTACGAGACGGTGATGGTCAACTGCAACCCGGAGACGGTCTCCACCGACTACGACACCTCCGACCGGCTCTACTTCGAGCCGCTCACCCTGGAGGACGTGCTGGAGATCGTGCACGCCGAGCAGCAGGCGGGCCCGGTCGCCGGCGTCGTCGTCCAGCTCGGCGGGCAGACGCCGCTGGGCCTGGCGCAGGCGCTCAAGGACAACGGCGTGCCGATCGTCGGCACCTCGCCCGAGGCCATCGACCTGGCCGAGGAGCGCGGCGCCTTCGGCCGCGTCCTCACCGAAGCCGGGCTGCCGGCGCCCAAGTACGGCACGGCCTTCTCCTTCGAGGAGGCGAAGTCCATCGCCGCCGAGATCGGCTACCCGGTGATGGTCCGGCCGTCCTACGTGCTCGGCGGGCGCGGCATGGAGATCGTCTACGACGAGCCCTCGCTGGCCGGCTACCTGGAGCGGCACGCGGGCCTGATCTCCGAGCACCCGGTGCTGATCGACCGCTTCCTGGACGACGCCATAGAGATCGACGTGGACGCGCTCTACGACGGCCACGAGCTCTACCTCGGCGGCGTCATGGAGCACATCGAGGAGGCCGGCATCCACTCCGGCGACTCGGCGTGCGCGCTGCCCCCGATCACCCTGGGCGGCCACGACATCAAGCGGCTGCGCACCTCGACGGAGGCGATCGCCAAGGGCGTGGGCGTCCGCGGTCTGATCAACATCCAGTTCGCGCTGGCCGGGGACATCCTCTACGTCCTGGAGGCCAACCCGCGCGCCTCCCGGACCGTCCCCTTCACCTCGAAGGCGACCGCGGTGCCGCTGGCCAAGGCCGCCGCGCGGATCTCGCTGGGCGCCACCATCGCCGAGCTGCGCGCCGAGGGGATGCTCCCGGCGGAGGGCGACGGCGGCACGCTGCCGCTGGACGCGCCGATCTCCGTCAAGGAGGCCGTGATGCCGTGGACGCGGTTCCGCGACCCCTCCGGCCGCGGCGTGGACACCGTCCTCGGCCCGGAGATGCGCTCCACCGGCGAGGTCATGGGCATCGACGACGTCTTCGGCACGGCGTACGCCAAGTCGCAGGCCGGTGCCTACGGCGCGCTGCCGACCGGGGGACGGGCCTTCGTGTCGGTCGCCAACCGGGACAAGCGCTCCATGATCTTCCCGGCCCGGGAGCTGGTCGCCCGCGGCTTCGAGCTGCTGGCCACCTCCGGCACCGCCGAGGTGCTGCGGCGGAACGGCATCAAGGCGACCGTCGTCCGCAAGCTCAGCGAGGGCGAGGGCCCGAACGGCGAGAAGACGATCGTCCAGCTGATCCACGACGGCAAGGTCGATCTGATCGTCAACACCCCGTACGGCACCGGCGGGCGCCTCGACGGCTACGAGATCCGTACCGCCGCCGTCTCCCGCGGGGTGCCCTGCCTGACCACGGTCCAGGCGCTGGCCGCCGCCGTCCAGGGCATCGAGGCGCTCTCCCGCGGTGACGTGGGCGTCCGCTCGCTCCAGGAGCACGCGAGCCGGCTGACCGCCGCCCGCGAGGCGTAGGACGCGGAGGGGGACACCGGGAGGTGTCCCCCTCTTCATAAGCCCTCACTTCCCTTCTTCGCTGCCCAGAAGGCCCGAAATGTACCGATTCTTCTTCCGGCTGGTCTTCCGCCGCATGGACCCCGAGCAGGCCCACCACCTGGCCTTCGCCTGGATCCGCGCGGCCGCCCGGATCCCCGTCCTGCGCACCTTCGTCGCCGCCGTCCTCGCCCCCCGCCACAAGGAACTGCGCACCGAGGCCCTGGGCCTGCGGATGCACGGCCCCTTCGGCCTCGCCGCCGGCTTCGACAAGAACGCCGCGGCCGTCGACGGCATGGCCATGCTCGGCTTCGACCACGTCGAGATCGGCACCGTCACCGCCCAGCCGCAGCCCGGCAACCCCAAGAAGCGGCTGTTCCGCCTGGTCGCCGACCGCGCCCTGATCAACCGCATGGGCTTCAACAACGACGGCTCCGCCGCCGTCGCCGAGCGCCTGGCCGCCCGCCGGGAGGTCTTCCGGACCACCGTCGGCGTCAACATCGGCAAGACGAAGATCGTCCCCGAGGCCGAGGCCGTCGCCGACTACGTCACCTCCACCGAGCGGCTGGCCGCCCACGCCGACTACCTCGTCGTCAACGTCTCCTCGCCCAACACCCCCGGGCTCCGGAACCTCCAGGCCACCGAGGCGCTCCGCCCGCTGCTCAGCGCCGTCCGCGAGGCCGCCGACCGCACCGTCACCGACCGGCGCGTCCCGCTGCTGGTGAAGATCGCCCCCGACCTCGCCGACGAGGACGTGGACGCCGTCGCCGACCTCGCCGTCGAGCTCGGCCTGGACGGCATCATCGCCACCAACACCACCATCGCCCGCGAGGGCCTCGGGCTGCGCACCCCGCAGCGCACGGTCGAGGCCATCGGCGCGGGCGGCCTGTCGGGCGCCCCCCTCAAGGAGCGCTCACTGGAGGTCCTGCGCCGGCTCTACGCCCGCGTCGGCGACCGGATCACCCTCGTGGGCGTGGGCGGCGTCGAGACCGCCGACGACGTCTGGGAGCGCATCCTGGCCGGCGCCACCCTGGTCCAGGGCTACAGCGCCTTCATCTACGAGGGCCCCTTCTGGTGCCGCGCCATCCACCGCGGCCTCGCCGAGAAGCTGGCCGCCAGCCCGTACGCCACCCTCGCCGACGCGATCGGCGCCGAGCACCGGAAGGTGACCGCGTGACTCCCGAGCCCTTCGGCGCCCGACTGCGCCGCGCCATGGACGAGCGCGGCCCGCTCTGCGTCGGCATCGACCCGCACGCCGCCCTGCTCTCCGCCTGGGGCCTCGGCGACGACGTCGCGGGCCTGGAGCGGTTCGCCCGCACCACCGTGGAGGCGCTGGCCGACCGGGTGGCCGTCCTCAAGCCCCAGTCCGCCTTCTTCGAGCGCTTCGGCTCGCGCGGCATCGCCGTCCTGGAGCGGGCCGTCGCCGACGCCCGCGCCGCCGGCGCCCTGGTGCTGATGGACGCCAAGCGTGGCGACATCGGCTCCACCATGGCCGCCTACGCCGAGACCTACCTCGACCCCGCCGCGCCGCTCTTCTCCGACGCGGTGACCGTCAGCCCGTACCTCGGCTACGAGGCGCTGCGCCCGGCCCTGGACCTGGCCCGCGCCACCGGCACCGGCGTCTTCGTCCTCGCCCTCACCTCCAACCCGGAGGGCGCCGAGGTGCAGCACGCCCTCCGCGCGGACGGGCGGAGCGTCGCCACGACGATGCTGGACCACCTCCGCGCCGAGAACGCCGGCGCCGCCCCCATGGGCTCCTTCGGCGCCGTCGTCGGGGCCACGCTCACCGGCGGGCTCGCGGCGGCCGGCGGGGATCCGGCCATCAACGGCCCGCTGCTCGCCCCCGGCATCGGCGCCCAGGGCGCCACCGCGGCCGACCTGCCGAAGGTCTTCGGCGCGGCGGTCCGGGACGTCGTCCCCAACGTGAGCCGGGGCGTCCTCCGGCACGGGCCCGACGTCGCGGCCCTGCGGGAGAGCGCGGCGCGGTTCGCCGACGAGGTGCGGGAGGCGGTCGCCGCCGGCTGATCCGGACCGGCGACCGGCGCGCTGTCGGGAAAACCACGGCCGCTATGTCCGAAAAAGTCCTGGTCGAGCGAGGCTGACCAGGACTTTTCCGCTGTTCTCGCTGACTGGAGCGGGATCGGCCGCTAGTCTCCGACAAGAGCGAACGTGCAAGCGCGTTGCTCGTTGCTCCCCAGGTGTGGGCCGACTAGGTTCTCACCGGTCCTTATCCGACAGTTCGACATCCGAGGTGACGTAGGCGTGGCTCTTCCGCCCCTTACCCCTGAACAGCGCGCAGCCGCGCTCGAAAAGGCCGCCGCGGCTCGCCGGGAGCGCGCCGAGGTCAAGAATCGGCTCAAGCACTCCGGCGCCTCGCTGCACGAGGTCATCAAGCAAGGCCAGGAGAACGACGTCATCGGCAAGATGAAGGTCAGCGCTCTCCTGGAAAGCCTGCCGGGCGTGGGCAAGGTCCGCGCCAAGCAGATCATGGAGCGGCTCGGGATCTCCGAGAGCCGCCGTGTCCGCGGGCTCGGTACGAACCAGATCGCGGCTCTTGAGCGGGAGTTCGGCAGCACCGCGGCCTGACGTTACCGGGCACTCCCGGGAACCGGGATAATCGCTGCATGAGTACTGCAGTCTCCCGGGGGACGACCCCCGTCCCCCCGGCCAGACGTCCGCGGCTGACCGTGCTCTCCGGCCCCTCCGGGGTCGGCAAGAGCACGGTCGTCGCCCACATGCGCAAGGCCCACCCCGAGGTGTGGCTCTCGGTCTCCTGCACCACCCGCAAGCCGCGCCCCGGCGAGCGGGAGGGTGTCCAGTACTTCTTCGTCGACGACACCGAGTTCGACAAGCTCGTCGCCAACGGAGAGCTGCTGGAGTGGGCCGAGTTCGCCGGCAACCGGTACGGCACGCCGCGCCAGGCGGTCCTCGACCGCCTGGAGGCCGGCGAGCCGGTGCTGCTGGAGATCGATCTCCAGGGCGCCCGGCAGGTCCGCGCCTCCATGGAGGACGCCCAGCTGGTCTTCCTCGCGCCGCCGAGCTGGGACGAGCTGGTCCGCCGGCTCACCGGCCGGGGGACGGAGTCGCCCGAGGTCATCGAGCGGCGGCTGGCCGCGGCCCGTACGGAGCTGGCGGCGGAGTCGGAGTTCGACACCACCCTGGTCAACACCTCCGTCGAGGACGTCGCGCGGGAGCTGCTAGCCTTGCTCCGATGAGCAGGGGTACACCCCGTACGCCCGGTTTGCGCATCACGACTTTCTTCACCCCCCTTCGGAAGGCAGAGAGTGTCCTCTTCCATCACCGCGCCCGAGGGCATCATCAACCCGCCGATTGATGAGCTGCTCGAAGCGACCGACTCGAAGTACAGCCTCGTGATCTACGCCGCCAAGCGCGCGCGCCAGATCAACGCGTACTACTCGCAGCTCGGCGAGGGCCTGCTGGAGTACGTCGGCCCCCTGGTGGACACCCACGTCCACGAGAAGCCGCTCTCCATCGCGCTCCGCGAGATCAACGCGGGTCTGCTCACCTCCGAGGCCATCGAGGCCCCGGCGCAGTAAGCGACTCCGCGGGCGTAGTAAGCGACGCCGCGCGGCACGCGACGAGATACGTTCACCGAGGGCCCGGCAGCACCACTGCCGGGCCCTTGGTGTGTCATGGAAGCCTGCACAACGAGAGCCGGGGAGAGGCGAGCGATGGACAAGCCCAAGGTCGTGCTGGGGGTCAGCGGCGGGATCGCCGCCTACAAGGCGTGCGAGCTGCTGCGCCGGCTCACCGAGTCGGGCCACGACGTACGCGTCGTCCCGACGGCCTCCGCGCTGCACTTCGTCGGCGAGGCCACCTGGTCCGCGCTGTCCGGGCACCCGGCGGGCACCGAGGTGTGGGAGAGCGTCCACGAGGTGCCGCACGTGCGGATCGGCCAGCAGGCCGACCTCGTCGTGGTCGCCCCGGCCACCGCCGACATGCTGGCCAAGGCCGCCCACGGGCTCGCCGACGACCTGCTGACCAACACCCTCCTCACGGCCCGCTGCCCGGTGGTCTTCGCGCCCGCCATGCACACCGAGATGTGGGAGAACCCGGCCACCCAGGAGAACGTCGCCACCCTCCGCCGCCGGGGCGCCGTCGTCATCGAGCCCGCCGTCGGCCGGCTGACCGGCGTGGACACCGGCAAGGGCCGCTTCCCCGACCCGGCCGAGATCTTCGAGACCTGCCGGCGCGTGCTGGCCCGGGGCGCCGGAGAGCGCGACCTGGCCGGCCGGCACGTGGTGATCAGCGCCGGCGGCACCCGGGAGCCCCTGGACCCGGTGCGCTACCTGGGGAACCGTTCCTCCGGCCGGCAGGGCTACGCCCTGGCCCGTACCGCCGTGGCGCGCGGGGCCCGGGTGACGCTGGTGGCGGCCAACAGCGAGCTGCCCGACCCGGCCGGCGCTGACGTGGTGCGGGTGGGTACGGCGGTGCAGCTGCGGGAGGCGGTGCTGAAGGCCGCGGCCGACGCGGACGCCGTGGTGATGGCCGCCGCCGTCGCCGACTTCCGGCCCGCCCACTACGCACCCGGCAAGATCAAGAAGCGGGACGGCGAGGAGCCGGCCCCCGTCGAGCTGGTCCGCAACCCCGACGTCCTCGCCGAACTGTCGGCGGACCGGGCCCGTCCCGGGCAGGTCGTCGTGGGCTTCGCGGCCGAGACGGACGACGTCCTGGCCAACGGCCGCGCCAAGCTCGCCCGCAAGGGCTGCGACCTCCTCGTGGTGAACGAGGTGGGGGAGGGGCGGACCTTCGGCTCCGCCGAGAACGAGGCCGTGGTGCTGGCCGCCGACGGTGGCGAGACCCCCGTCCCGCACGGCCCCAAGGAGGATCTGGCCGACATCGTCTGGGATCTGGTCGTGGGCCGCCTGGCGTGACCGCGAGGGGCGGGGGAGGCGGTCTGGTGGGATCAATCCGGATGTGTATACGGCGAACAAAGTGACGAGTGTCACTGAGTGGGCAGGTAGTGATGCTGGACAGGAGGTCCCCAGGGAGCGAAGGCCGGATAAACTGACACCGGCCCGTGCCGAGCGCAGCTCTCGTCCGGAGCCGTCAATGATCAGCCAGCAGCCGCTGCAACCCCAGGGAGCGATGTGTCCCGCCGCCTGTTCACCTCGGAATCAGTGACCGAGGGTCACCCCGACAAGATCGCTGACCAGATCAGCGACACCATTCTCGACGCCCTCCTCAAGGAGGACCCGACCTCCCGGGTCGCCGTCGAGACCCTGATCACCACCGGTCTGGTGCACGTCGCCGGAGAGGTGACCACGAAGGCGTACGCGCCGATCGCCACGCTGGTCCGCAACAAGATCCTGGAGATCGGCTACGACTCGTCCAAGAAGGGCTTCGACGGCGCGTCCTGCGGCGTCTCGGTCTCGATCGGATCGCAGTCCCCGGACATCGCCCAGGGTGTCGACGCCGCGTACGAGGCGCGGGTCGAAGGTGCCGCCGCAGGTGACGATGTCGACGAGCTCGACAAGCAGGGCGCGGGCGACCAGGGCCTGATGTTCGGCTACGCCTGCGACGAGACGCCCGAGCTCATGCCCCTCCCGATCAACCTGGCGCACCGCCTGTCGCGCCGCCTGACGGAGGTCCGCAAGAACGGGACCATCCCGTACCTGCGCCCCGACGGCAAGACCCAGGTCACCATCGAGTACGACGGCAACAAGGCGGTCCGGCTGGACACCGTCGTCGTCTCCTCGCAGCACGCGTCCGACATCGACCTGGACTCGCTGCTCGCCCCCGACATCCGCGAGTACGTCGTGGAGCACGTCCTCAAGGAGCTCGTCGAGGACGGCATCAAGCTGGAGACCGAGGGCTACCGGCTGCTGGTGAACCCCACCGGCCGTTTCGAGATCGGCGGCCCGATGGGCGACGCCGGCCTCACCGGCCGCAAGATCATCATCGACACCTACGGCGGCATGGCCCGCCACGGTGGCGGCGCCTTCTCCGGCAAGGACCCGTCCAAGGTCGACCGCTCGGCCGCGTACGCGATGCGCTGGGTCGCGAAGAACGTCGTCGCCGCCGGGCTGGCCGCGCGGTGCGAGGTGCAGGTCGCCTACGCGATCGGCAAGGCCGAGCCGGTCGGTCTGTTCGTCGAGACCTTCGGCACGGCCACGGTCGACACGGAGAAGATCGAGCACGCCATCTCCGAGGTCTTCGACCTGCGTCCGGCCGCGATCATCCGCGACCTGGACCTGCTGCGGCCGATCTACGCGCAGACGGCGGCGTACGGGCACTTCGGCCGTGAGCACGAGGACTTCACGTGGGAGCGGACGGACCGGGTGGACGCTCTGCGGGCGGCCGCGGGGCTCTGACCTTGTGACGCACGGCCCCGGGGCGGTTATTCGCTTCCGGGGCCGTCGTCGTACGCGGTACGGTCGTGGCCGCGCGGGCGCTCGGTGCGCAGGTGGCGGATCCTTCTGGGACGACGGTCCCTCGCGGGTTCGAATCCCGCCGTCCATTCCCTTCGGGGTGGACGTGGCCGAGTCTGGTCCATGGCGCAGCATGCCGCCGCCGATGGGATCTCGGGCGCCCGCGCGTTTTCCGTGCCCCGGCCCCGCCCTTTCGCCGTTTCCTGGGGGCCAGGCCCCCAGACCCCCTGAAACCGCGCTGCGCGCGGTTGTCCTCAAGCGCCGGACGGGCTGAAGTGTGCGCCCGGGCGCGTTATCCAGCCTGTCCGGCGTTTGCGGAAACGGCGAAAGGGCGGGACCGGGGCACACCCACCCCCACTGTCCGACCCCTCTGCTAAGACTGAAGCTGTGAGCAGCGAGAACGACCGACCCGAAGCAGAGCAACTCGCGCTCATCCGCGAGACCGTCCGCAAAGCGAAGAAGCCCCGGGCGAAGCCGCGGACGTGGCGGGGCGCCGCGCTGGCGAAGGAACTGCCGGTCGCGAAGGTGTTGGTCGACAAGGGGCCGGTGCACCTCGACAAGTTGTGGGACTACGCCGTCCCCGCCGAGCTCGACGCGGACGCCCGCCCCGGCGCCCGCGTACGGGTGCGCTTCGGCGCGGGCACGCGCAACGTGCGGGACGGACGCCGCGAGGGCGGCGGCCTGCTCGACGGGTTCATCGTGGAGCGGGTGCCGGAGTCCGACTACCAGGGCCCGCTGGCGGCCATCGCCCAGGTGCTGTCGCCGGAACCGGTGCTCGGGCCGCGGCTGTTCGCGCTCTGCCGGTCCGTCGCCGACCGGTACGCGGGCTCGCTCGCCGACGTCCTCCAGCTGGCCGTGCCGCCCCGGCACGCCCGGATCGAGGCCGAGCCGTCCGGACCCCTGCTGCCCCCGCCCGCCGCGCCGGACCCCGGCGGCTGGGCCCGCTACCCCACCGGCCCGGGCTACCTGGAGGCCGTGGCGCGCGGTGAGAGCCCGCGCGCGGTCTGGACGGCGCTTCCCGGGCCGCACTGGGCCGACGAGCTCGCCCGGGCCGCCGCCGCCGCGCTCGCCTCGCGGCGCGGCGCGCTGGTCGTCGTGCCCGACGGCCGGGCCGCCGCCCGGGTCGACGCCGCCCTCACCGCGCTGCTCGGGCCCGGCCGGCACGTCCTGCTGACCGCCGACACCGGCCCCGAGGAGCGCTACCGGCGCTGGCTCGCGGTCAACCGGGGCGCCATACGGGCCGTCGTCGGCACCCGCGCCGCCATGTTCGCGCCCGTCCACGACCTGGGCTTCGTTGCGATCTGGGACGACGCCGACACCAGCCACGCCGAGCAGCACGCGCCGCAGCCGCACGCCCGCGAGGTACTGCTGCTGCGGGCGGCCCAGGAGAAGGCCGCGTTCCTGCTCGGCGCCTTCGGGTGCAGCGTCGAGGCGGCACAGCTGGTCCGTACCGGCTGGGCGCTGCCGCTGGCCGCCGACCGGGCCCGCGTCCGGGCCGCCGCACCGCTCGTCCGTACGGTCGGCGACGGCGACCTCGCCCGGGACGAGGCCGCTCGTGCCGCCCGGCTCCCCTCGCTGGCCTGGCAGGTGGCCCGGGAGGGGCTGCGGCACGGCCCGGTGCTCGTCCAAGTGCCCCGCCGGGGGTACGTGCCCCGGCTCGCCTGCGAGCGGTGCCGCGAGCCCGCGCGGTGCGGGCGCTGCGCCGGCCCCCTGGAGGCGCGCGGCGCCGACGGCGCGCTGCACTGTGCCTGGTGCGGCGTGGAGGCGGCGAACTGGCACTGCTCCGAGTGCGCCGGATCCCGGCTGCGCGCCCAGATCGTGGGCGCGCGCCGGACCGCCGAGGAGCTCGGCCGGGCGTTCCCCGCCGTCCCGGTCCGCACCTCGGGCCGCGACCACGTGCTGGATTCCGTCCCCGGCACGCCCGCCCTGGTCGTCGCCACGCCCGGCGCCGAACCCGCCGCCGAGGGCGGTTACGCCGCGGCGCTGCTGCTCGACGGCTGGGCGCTGCTCGGGCTGCCCGACCTCCGGGCCGGGGAGGAGGCGCTGCGCCGCTGGCTGGCCGCGTCCGCGCTGGTACGGGGGCAGGAGGCGGGCGGCACGGTCGTCGTCGTGGCCGAGCCGACGCAGCGGCCCGTGCAGGCGCTGGTCCGCTGGGACCCGGCGGGCCACGCCGTACGAGAGCTCGCCGAACGGGCGGAGCTGGGCTTCCCGCCGGTCTCCCGCATGGCCGCCGTCAGCGGGCCGCCGGAGGCCGTCGCGGAGTTCCTGGCGGCGGCGGAGCTGCCGGAGGGGGCGGATGTGCTCGGGCCCGTGCCCGTACCGCCGGTGGCCGCGGGACGGCCGCGCCGCCCCGGCGACCCGCCGCCGGGCGAGCACTGGGAGCGGGCCCTGGTCCGCGTCCGCCCCGGCCAGGGCGCCGCCCTGGCCGCCGCGCTCAGGACCGCCCAGGCGGTCCGCTTGGCGCGCCGGGACGGCGAGCCGGTGCGCTTGCGGATGGACCCGCCGGACATCGGGTGAGGGGGCCGGGGGCCGGCGGAGGGCGCTCACGGCCCGTGTCTGTTTCGGCCGGGGCGTCGCGTCGGCCGCTGCGCTCAAGACCGCCCAGGCGGTCCGGTTGGCGCGTCGGGACGGTGAGCCGGTGCGGGTTGCGGATCGGTCCGCCGGATGTCGGGCGAGGGCGCCAGGGGTCGGCGGTGGGGGTGTGCTCAGGGCCCGCGTCTGTTCTGGCTGGGGCGCCGCGCCGACGGGCTCGTTGCGAATGGCTCAGGCGGTGCGGCCGGTGTGTCGGTGAGGGGACCGGTTGGCGGTGGGGGTGCGCTCACGGCCCGCGTCCGTCCCGGCCGGGACGCCGTGCCGGTGGCCGTGTTGCGATCGGCCCAGGCTGGCCGGTTGGCGCATCGGGCCGGGGAGCCGGTGCGGGGTTGCGGATCGGTCCGCCGGATGTCTGGCGAGGCCGCCGGGGGCCGGCGGTGGGGTGCGCTCACGATCCGCGTCCGCCGTCGGCCGGGGCACCGTGTCGATGGTCGCGTTGTCGACGGTTCACGCGGTGCGGCCCGCATGTCGGGGCGGGGAGCCGCTTCGGCTGCGGATGGTTCCGCCGGCCATCGGGTGGGAGGGCCAAGGCGGCGGTGGGGGTGCGCTCACGGCCCGCGTCCGTTGCGGCCGGGGCGTCGTGGCGGACGCGGCGCTCAGGACCGCTCAGGCGGTCCGGCTCGCGCGGTGGGGTGGGGAGTCGGTGCGGTTGCGGATCGGTCCGCCGGATGTCGGGCGAGGGGGCGGCGGTGGGGGTGCGTTCGCGATTCGCATCCGTTTCGGCTGGGGCGTCGCGCCGGTCACCGTGGTCAGGACCGCTCAGGCCGTCCGGCTCGCGCGGCGGGGCGGGAGCCGGTGTGGCTGCGGGTGGATCCGCCGGGCCGGCGGGTCAGGGGCCAGCCCGGCTGGGTGGCATGGCGGCAGGCGGTACCAGGGGGAGTCCGGAGGGCGGCCGGGGCGGTGTCGCCTCGGCGTCGAGTGGTCGGGGCGCCGGGGCGGCCGGGGCCCGGGCTTCGTCCTGGCCGCCCGGGGGGGGCGGGGCGAGCGCC
>NZ_JBPQTX010000102.1:0-21662 GCF_051386555.1 Streptomyces sp. URMC 126 | reverse complement strand
CCCCCCCCGCGGGCACCCCACCCCCACCCCCGGCTGCTCGCCGTCAGCGACCTCCACATCGCCCACGCCGAGAACCGCGCCCTCACCGAGACCCTGCGCCCCGGTCACGACGGCGACTGGCTGATCGTCGCCGGTGACATCGGCGAGCGGTACGCGGACGTCGAGTGGGTGCTCCGACTGCTCGCCGGCCGGTTCGCCAAGGTGATCTGGGCGCCCGGCAACCACGAGCTGTGGACGCCGCCCAAGGACCCCGTCGACCTGCGCGGCGAAAAGCGCTATCTGCGCCTGGTGGAGCTCTGCCGCGAACTCGGCGTCGCCACGCCCGAGGACCCCTACCCGGTGTGGGAGGGCGACGGCGGACCGGTCGCCGTGGCACCGCTGTTCACCCTCTACGACTACACGTTCCGCGTCCCCGGGGCCGACTCCAAGGAGGAGTCGCTGCGCCGGGCCTACGAGGCGGGCGTGGTCTGCACCGACGAGCACTTCCTGCACCCCGACCCGTACCCCACCCGGGACGCCTGGTGCCGCGCGCGCGTCGCCTACACCGAGCGCCGCCTGGCGGAGCTCGACCCCGGCCTGCGGACCGTCCTCGTCAGCCACTGGCCGCTGGTCCGCCAGCCCACCAGGATCCTGCGCTACCCGGACTTCGCCCAGTGGTGCGGCACCGAGCTCACCGCCGACTGGCACGTCCGCTTCCGGGCCGCCGCCGCGGTCTACGGCCATCTGCACATCCCCCGCGTCACGTACTACGACGGGGTGCGCTTCGAGGAGGTGTCGGTGGGCTACCCGCGCGAGTGGCGGCCCCGCCCGCCCCGCGAGCCACTCCGGCAGATCCTGCCCCAGCCCGTCGACGAAGCGGGAGCCGTCTGGTGATCTCCGCACTCCTGCCCGCCTCGGTCGTCACCGAGCACGCCTTCTCCGACGCGCCGGACGACCCGGTGAGCCTCCTCTTCCCCGAGGAGGCGGCCCACGTCGCCCGCGCCGTCCCCAAGCGGCTGCACGAGTTCGCCACCGTCCGGGTGTGCGCCCGCGCCGCCCTCGGCCGGCTCGGCTTCCCGCCCGGACCGCTGCTGCCCGGCCGGCGGGGCGCGCCGCGCTGGCCCGACGGCGTGGTCGGCAGCATGACGCACTGCGCGGGCTTCCGGGGCGCCGCGGTGGCGCGGGCCGCCGACGCCGCGTCGCTCGGGATGGACGCCGAGCCCAACGGGCCGCTGCCGGACGGCGTCCTCGACATGGTCTCGCTGCCGGCCGAGCGGGAGTGGCTGGCCGAGCTGGCGTCCCGCCACCCGGCCGTGCACTGGGACCGGCTGCTGTTCAGCGCCAAGGAGAGCGTGTTCAAGGCCTGGTACCCACTGACCGGCCTGGAGCTGGACTTCGACGAGGCGGAACTGTCCGTCGACCCGGTCGCCGGTACGTTCTCGGCCCGGCTGCTGGTCCCCGGGCCGGTGGTCGGCGACCGCCGGCTGGACGGCTTCGAGGGGCGCTGGGCGGCGGCCGAGGGGCTGGTCGTCACGGCCATCGCCGTCCCCGCGCCCGTTGCTGTGGAATCGCCCGCCGGGGCGGAGGGAACCACCGGAACGGAGCCGGCCGCCGGGACGGATCCCACCGCCGCGACGGATTCCGCCGCCGGGACGGATTCCGCCGCCGGGACGGAGGGGAACCGGGCCCCCGCCCTGTGACGCCCGCCGACATCGATGTGGCGCCCGCCGACCGGGTCGGGGGCCCCACGAACGGGCGCCGGACCCGCGGGCCCTCCGCCGTGCGGAGCGGGGGCCCGGCGCGGTCGCGCCCGGTGTCCTCGGGGTGCGGTGCGTCAGTCGTTGACGCAGACGTTGCCGTTGGTCGAGTTGAGCAGCCCGACGATGTCGACGGTGTTGCCGCAGAGGTTGATGGGGAGGTGGATCGGGATCTGGATGACGTTGCCGGAGATGACGCCCGGGGAGCCGACGGCCGCCCCCTTGGCGTTCGAGTCGGCGAGGGCGGTGCCGGTGGCGCCGGCGAGCGCCGCGCCCACGGTGGCGGTGAGGGCCGCTGCCTTGGCGATTCGTGACATGGGGTGACACCTTCGTTCGGTCTGACAGGGTCGGGCTCACGGCCGGTTGACGGCCGGGAGCCCGGATCAACGCCGGATCACCCCGAAGGTTTCGAATCGTGCGGCGGACGGGTGACCGGACGCCGACCGGTCCCCCGTCCCCCGGGACATCTCTACGACCGAGCCCCGCACCACGTACAAGGCACGTACAAGGGACGGCCGGATGGATGGACCGGTCCCGGGCGGAGCGCCCCGCACGGGATCGCGATCGTCGTCGGACGGATGCCCGCCGCCACCGGGCAGGCGCCCCACGCGACAGGTGCCCCACCCGGCAGGTGCCCCACCAGGCCGTGCGCTAGCGTGACCGGGTGAGCACGACACCGGCCGTACCGGCCACCGCACGACGCGGCCCCGGTCAGGGGCCCGTGGTGGCGGCGGTGTCCGTCGGCGGCGGGCTGGGCGCCGCGGCCCGCTACGGGGCCGGTCTGCTGTGGCCGACGCCGGACGGTGCCTTCCCCTGGACGACGTTCCTGGTCAACGCGACCGGCTGCGCGCTGATCGGCGTCCTGTTGGTGACCATCGCCGAGCGGGGCTCCCCGCACCGGCTGCTGCGCCCCTTCCTCGGCACCGGGGTGCTCGGCGGCTACACGACGTTCTCCACCTACGCGGTGGACGTCCGGCGTCTCCTGGCGGACGGCAGGACGGCCACCGGGCTGCTGTACCTGGCCGCGACGCCGCTCGCCGCGCTGGCGGCGGTGTGGGCGGCGTCGGCCGTGACCCGCCGGCTGGTGCGCGGAGGCCGACGGTGATCCCGCCCGGGCCGGCGCTCCGGCTGACGGTGTACCTCGGCGAGTCCGACACCGCTCACGGCAGGCCCCTCTTCTCCGAACTCGTCCACCGCGCCCACCGGGCCGGGCTGGCGGGCGCCGGCGTGTTCCGGGGGATCGAGGGCTACGGCGCCTCGTCCCGCGTGCACACCACCCGGCTGCTGTCGCTGAGCGAGGACCTGCCCGTGGCCGTGGTGATCGTGGACGTGCCGGAACGCGTCCGGGCGTTCCTGCCCGTCGTCGACGAGCTGCTGGACGGGCACCCCGGCGGCCTGGTCACCCTGGACGAGGTCGAGGTCCACCGGGGGTGAACTGGCTGTTCGTCGTCGTCGGCGCCATGGCCGGCGCTCCGCTGCGCTACCTCACCGACCGGGCCGTCCAGGCGCGGCACGACGCGGTGTTCCCCTGGGGCACGTTCACGGTGAACGTCGTCGGCTGCCTGGTGCTGGGGGTGGTGACCGCCGTGGCCCCGGAGGGCGTACGGCTGGGACTGGGCACCGGTCTGTGCGGGGCGCTCACCACGTACTCGACGTTCTCGTACGAGACGCTGCGGCTGGCGGAGGACGGGGCGCGAGGGGCGGCGGTGCTCAACGTGCTGGGGAGCGTGGGGGCGGGGCTCGCGGCGGCGTACGCGGGGGTGTGGCTGGGCGGGGCGTTCTGACGCCGGCTAGTCCTCCCCCAGGTGTTCCAGCAGCACCCCCCACAACTCCCGTGCCGCGCGCGGTGGGGGCGCGTCCTTGCGGTGCGCCACGGCCACCGTCCGCCGCATCCGCTCCCCCTCGAAGGGGGTGACGCGCAGCCCGGATCGGGCGGCGACCATGCCGGGGACGACGGCGACGCCGAGCCCGGCCCGGACGAAGCCCAGGACGGCGTCCATCTCCCCGCCCTCCACGGTGAACGACGGCTCGAAGCCGGCCGCCCGGCAGGCCGCAATGGTCATCTCCCGCAGGTCGTAGCCCCGCCGGAACATCACCAGCGGCAGGCCGCGCAGGTCCCCGACCCGGATCCGGGCCCGGCGCACCGGGCGCGGGGCGGACGGGGACGAGACGACGACCAGGTCCTCGCGCAGCAGCTCGGTGGTGGTGAGGGCGGGGGCGCCGACGCCGAGCGGGGTGATGATCAGGGCGAGGTCGAGCTCGCCGGCGGCCAGGTCGCGGACCAGGTCGCGGGAGCCGCCCTCGTCGACGAACAGCTCGATGCCGGGGTAGCGCTCGTGGTAGGCCCGCAGCACGTCCGGCACCAGGCTGGCGCACAGGCTCGGCGGCGCGCCGAGCCGTACCCGGCCGCGCCGCAGGTGCGCGACCTCCTGCACCTCGCGCCGCGCGGTGTCCGTGTCGGCGAGGATGCGCCGGGCCAGCGGCAGCAGGGCCTCGCCCGCGTCGGTCAGCGTGATGTTGCCGCGCGCCCGGTGGAAGAGGTCGGCGCCGAGCTCCCGTTCGAGCGCGCGGATCTGCTGGGAGAGGGACGGCTGGGCGACGTGGAGCGCCTCGGCGGCCCGGGTGAAGTGCCGTACGTCGGCCACGGTCGCGAAGTAGCGGAGCTGCTGCAGTTGCACACCGAGCAGGGTAGATAGGCATTCCCTATGGAAACCAGCTCCGCCATGTCTTGGACGCATGAATCTTGCCGACCTACTGTCGGCGGCATGGCACTGGCGACCCGGACGGACCGCTCCCCGTCCCTCATCGGCGTCCTGTGGCGCTCGACCGTCGGCAAGAAGGCGGTCATGGCGGCCACCGGACTGATCATGCTGGCGTACCTGGTCGCCCATATGATGGGCAACCTCAAAGTCTTCTTCGGGCCGGGGGAGTTCAACCACTACGGCCACTGGATCCGCACCATCGGCGAGCCCTTCCTGCACCGCACCTGGTTCCTGTGGCTGACGCGGGTGGTGCTCACGGCGTCCGTCGTCCTGCACGGCGTGGCCGCCTACCAGCTCAGCCGCCGCGATCTGGCCGCCCGCCCGGCCGGGTACGAGCGGAAGCGGGCGCGGGCGAGCTACGCCACGCGGACGATGCGCTGGGGCGGGGTGATCCTGGCGCTGTTCATCGTCTGGCACATCCTGGACCTCACCACCCTCACGGTGAACCCCAACGCCGAGGAGGGCCGCCCGTACGAGAACCTGGTGGCCTCCTTCGACCGCTGGTACGTGAGCGCCTTCTACATCGCCGCGATGCTCGCGCTCGGCCTGCACATCCGGCACGGCTTCTGGAGCGCGGCCCAGACGCTGGGCGCCAACTCCCCGCGCCGCGACCGGGCGTTGAAGGTGATCGCCAACGGTCTGGCCACCTTGCTGACCCTCGGCTTCCTCGCCGTACCGATCGGCGTGCTGACAGGAATCGTGAGCTGACATGTCCGACCGGACCTCCCACTGGACCTCCCGCGACGACCGGGCCCGCAGGGCCGACGGTGACGGCCACGCCCGCCGGACCGCCGGTGATGACCGCACCCGCCGGACCGTCGGTGACGACCACACCCGCCGGACCGCCGGCGACGACCACCCCCACCGGGCCCCTGGCGACGACCACACCCGCTGGATCACCGGCGACCCGATCGCCGACACCAAGGCCCCCGACGGGCCGATAGCCGAGCGCTGGGACCGCCGCCGCTTCGACGCCAAGCTCGTCAACCCGGCCAACCGCCGCAAGCAGACCGTCATCGTCGTCGGCACCGGCCTGGCGGGCGGCGCGGCCGGCGCCACCCTCGCCGAACAGGGCTACCGCGTCGTCCAGTTCTGCTACCAGGACTCGCCGCGCCGGGCGCACTCCATCGCCGCCCAGGGCGGCATCAACGCGGCGAAGAACTACCGCAACGACGGCGACTCCGTCCACCGCCTCTTCTACGACACCGTCAAGGGCGGCGACTTCCGGGCCCGCGAGTCCAACGTCCACCGCCTGGCCCAGGTCTCGGTCGAGATCATCGACCAGTGCGTGGCCCAGGGAGTGCCGTTCGCCCGCGAGTACGGCGGCCTGCTCGACACCCGCTCGTTCGGCGGTGTCCAGGTCTCGCGGACCTTCTACGCGCGCGGGCAGACGGGCCAGCAACTGCTGCTCGGCGCCTACCAGGCGCTGTCCCGGCAGATCGCGGCCGGGAACGTGGAGATGCACCCGCGCACGGAAATGCTGGACCTGATCGTCGTCGACGGGCGGGCGCGCGGCATCGTCGCCCGCGACCTGGTGACGGGGGCGGTGCGTACGTACGTCGCGGACGCCGTGGTACTGGCCACGGGCGGCTACGGCAACGTCTTCTACCTCTCGACGAACGCCAAGAACTCCAACGCGACGGCGATCTGGCGGGCGCACCGCCGCGGCGCGTACTTCGCCAACCCCTGCTTCACCCAGATCCACCCCACCTGCATCCCGCGCTCCGGCGACCACCAGTCCAAGCTGACGCTGATGAGCGAGTCGCTCCGCAACGACGGCCGCATCTGGGTGCCGAAGGCGAAGGGCGACACGCGGCCTCCCAGCGAGATCCCGGAGGACGAGCGCGACTACTACCTGGAGCGGATCTACCCCTCCTTCGGCAACCTCGTCCCGCGCGACATCGCCTCGCGCGCCGCGAAGAACGTCTGCGACGAGGGGCGCGGCGTCGGCCCGGGCGGGCAGGGCGTCTACCTGGACTTCGCGGACGCGATCCGGCGGATGGGCCGGAAGGCGGTGGAGGCGAAGTACGGCAACCTCTTCGAGATGTACGAGCGGATCACCGCCGAGGACCCGTACGAGGTGCCGATGCGCATCTACCCGGCGATCCACTACACGATGGGCGGCCTGTGGGTCGACTACGACCTCCAGACGACCGTTCCGGGCCTGTTCGCGATCGGCGAGGCCAACTTCTCGGACCACGGCGCCAACCGGCTCGGCGCGTCCGCGCTGATGCAGGGCCTGGCCGACGGCTACTTCGTCCTCCCGTCGACGATCAACGACTACCTGGCCCGGCATCCGCACGCCCCCGTCCCGGAGGACCACCCGGCGGTGGCGGAGGCGGTGGGCGAGGCCCAGGACCGACTGGCCCGCCTGCTGTCCGTCGACGGCGACCGGACGCCGGACTCGTTCCACCGCGAACTGGGCGAACTCCTCTGGGACGAGTGCGGCATGGCACGGACGGACAGCGGCCTGCGCAAGGCGCTGGACCGCATCCCCGCGCTGCGGGAGGAGTTCTGGCGCCGGATCAAGGTGCCGGGGACGGGCGAGGAGCTCAACCAGTCCCTGGAGAAGGCGAATCGCATCGTCGACTACCTGGAGCTGGCCGAGCTGATGTGCCTGGACGCGCTGCACCGCACCGAGTCCTGCGGCGGCCACTTCCGCGAGGAGAGCCAGACGCCGGAGGGCGAGGCGGCGCGGAAGGACGAGGAGTTCTCGTACGCGGCGGCTTGGGAGTTCACGGGCACGGGCACGCCCCCGGTGCTCCACAAGGAACAGCTGACCTTCGAATACGTCCACCCCACCCAGCGGAGCTACGCGTGAACCTCACCCTGCGCATCTGGCGCCAGCGCACCCCCGAGGAGCCGGGCGCCATGAGGACCTACGAGGTGAAGGGCATCAGCGAGGACATGTCCTTCCTGGAGATGCTCGACCACCTCAACGAGGAGCTGATCCTCGCCGGGGACGAGCCCGTCGCCTTCGACCACGACTGCCGCGAGGGCATCTGCGGCGCCTGCGGCATGGTCATCAACGGCCGGGCGCACGGCCCGGAGCGCACGACCACCTGCCAGCTCCACATGCGCCACTTCTCCGACGGCGACACCATCGACGTCGAACCGTGGCGGGCGGCGGCCTTCCCGGTCGTAAAGGACCTGGTCGTCGACCGCTCGGCGTTCGACCGCGTCATCGGCGCCGGCGGCTACGTCTCCGTCCCCACCGGCTCCGCCCCCGAGGCCCACGCCACCCCGGTCCCCAAGCCGACCGCCGACCTCGCCTTCGAACACGCCGAGTGCATCGGCTGCGGCGCCTGCGTCACCGCCTGCCCCAACGGCTCCGCCATGCTCTTCACGTCCGCGAAGGTCGTCCACCTCAACGTCCTCCCCCAGGGCGCCCCGGAGCGGGAGTCCCGCGTCCTCGACATGATCGACACCATGGACGCCGAGGGCTTCGGCGGCTGCACCAACACCGGCGAATGCGCCACGGCCTGCCCGAAGGGCATCCCCCTGACGGCGATCGGCCGCATGAACCGCGAGTACTTGCGGGCGGCGGTGAAGGGGCGGGGGAGGTAGGGGTGGCCACCGGGCGCGACCTCCGCGCGCGCCATGAACAAGAGGTCGAGACGGCCTTCGTGCGGCCCGCTCTTACTTCTCGTAGGCGAGCGCACGCCACCCTTCGCGAACCGCTTCGGGACTTCCCGGGGTCACCACGGCCGGGGGCTCTTCGTCGTGTTGACCGATCACAAGGTCCACGCTCAGGTGCCAGTCGCCGTTAGCCCAGGTCATGATTGCTCCATGCACCCCCGGCCCCTGTTCGCTCAGTACTCCGCGAACCGATACCGTCGTCTCCTCGAGGAGCCAGAGCGACACCTTTCCCGGGCTTTGAGAGATGATGTGGTAGGCCCGGGCCTGCCTGGCGTAGTAACTGCCTTGGTCGGACTCCCCGTCCGGAGGCAGGCCGTGAGTTTTCCGGGCTTCCTGAGCAGCCGCCTTCGCAAAACCGGCCATCAGCTCTTGGAAGCCCGGCTCGGCGGTGACGTGTGCCTGCCGTTCGGCGGTCTCCGGGGTGAACAGATCACCGACGTCCGAATAGTGGGCAGCGGCTGATACGGCACCTTCCACCGTGTGGGGATATCCGACCGGCACACCGTCCTTGACACTTTTGGGCTTCGGAAGCACCGTGGGTGAAGCCGAGCCGCGGTCCCGTGGTTCGGCGGTCGGCGAAGACGCGGGTGCCGAGACCCGCTTCCTCTCACGCCCCCCATTGCCGGCGAACACCGCGAAGTAGACGACGACGGCTGTCGCCACCATCACGACGCCCGCGGTGATCAACACAAGCCGGCGCCGGGCGGTCCCACGTTGGTGATCGACCGATATGAACGACACCGGTCAGTTCCCTCCCATGCTGTAAAGCGCCTTGACGAGGCCGAAGGCACAGCCGATCAAGGCGACCGCCGCGAGGAACCAGAGCACGGACCGCTTGCCTCGTGCGGCCATCTCCGGCCGCTCGGTGTTGTGCCTGACGCCGATAAGGGCGGCGACGAGGATGAAATCGAGCAGACAGGCGATCAGGGCACCGGCGAGAGACCAGCCGATGAGGGTATCTGTGCTCGAACCGACTTTACCGGGCAGGTTCTTCGGTTTTCGGGGAGTCAGCGGGTCGCCGTCAGCAAGAAACCCGAGCTGCTGATGCAAGGCCACAGGGGCCCTTTTCCTTCCGGGTAGGGGGCGGGGACGGCGGCATGCGGGAGCGACTCGCCCCATGCGTGACGCCCGACTACAGGACGGCTGCCGCCAGTTGGCTGCCGGCAGCCGTAGTGCGCGATTTGAGACGGGAGGTGTCACGGAGCCCGTGGGAGCGGATGCGTTCGTCGAAGGACACGTTCACCCGAGCGGCGAGTTCGCCCTGGAGCATGGTGGTGGTCGCCTTTACGGGCCGGGGCAACCGTCCGTCTCCGAGAGCTGCGACGGCGGCCATCCGGGCCGGCGGAAGGCCTTCCGCCTCGACGGCCATGACGGCGGTCTGGAGCGCACCCACACCCTCGCCCGCCGCCGCCATGCAGATCACTGGCACGGCGCACGGCAGAGAGCACCAGGAGGCGCTGAGACCCGGGGGTGCCGGCGTGACGAGAGGTGGTCACGGCGCGGGTGAAGGCGTGGGTGGTGCCCGCGATGGCGGAGGGCCGGCCGCCGATCCCGCGAGTTGGCGCCAGGCGTCCGGCTGGTCGGGGACTGCGAGCGGCGCCGCGTGCCAGGGCAGATGGTCGGTCATCACCTGCCACGGGCGCGCACCGGGGACAGCGACGGTCGATGCTGCTGCCCGGACCCGCGTCCGTCTGGCCACCCGGTTCGGCGGGACGGCGGCGAGGCCGTTGACGGGTTGGGTAACCCACTGCGGCCACCGGGAAGTGAACCGCGGAGTAGTGTCCAGCAGGATCGTTTCGCCGTAAGCCGCGAAGGCGGCGGCCAGCAGGCCGGCGACCGTGGAGCGGCCGTGTCCCCTGCCCGGAGCCATGACCGGTACGAGCAGGCGGGTGTCCGGGTCCAGCGGCTGCGGTTGCACGGCGGCTTTCGCCATACTCCCCCCCATAGCAGCTCGTCACCTCTCGATCACAGCACGTTGATCGGGTCATGTTTAGCAAGAGATTTTTGAGGCCGTCCAGAGCTTTTGGCGACTGGGCGTATGAGTGAGCAGCAGCCGGCCGCCGGCGACGCCGAGACCGGCGCGCTTCCACCGCCGAACACGAGACAGTAGGGAAGCGGTTGAACGAGGCGGTGGCCGAAGGGCGGCTCGAATCCGACGTGCTGGACGAACGGGTGGAGCGGGCGCTGGGCGCCCGAACCCACGGCGAACTGGCCGCCCTCACCGCGGACCTGCCGCGCCCGGCGGGCGCGGACCCAGGCAAACCGCTGACGCTCAAGGGCGGGTGGCCGGCGCCAAGAATGCCGATGAAGCGCTCGCCATGCTGATCGAGAGGGGCCGCCCCCTGCTGGGAGCGGACTGGCGGCTTGCTGCCCGGGACGGCTATGGAACCGCATGGGAGATGGCGCTGTTGCGGCTCAAGTGGTGATGGGCAAGCAGAAATGGGAGTCGGTCAAATGGTATTGGAACGGACGGCCGGTCGAGCCCACCCGCCCCGACCGGGCCCAGCAATTCCGAGGCAAGGAGTTTCGCAAGAATGCCGGATTTTCTCCGAAAAGGACGTCTTTTCCGGGTCGCCAGCTTCACCGCATCGCACCGGCAGTTGATCCTGGTGAGCGAAGCCACCGTGATCGATGAGACCACGACGCATGTCGAGGTCTACATCGGCCATGTGGACCTGATGTGCGTCAAGTCCCTCTATCCCCACGGGGTACACGTCCGGCGCTCCACGGGCCAGGAGTTCGCGGTGCTGCAGGAGCGGCACGGCCTGAAGACAGAGGACGCGGAATGGACCTGGATGCTGGAACCGGGAGGCGAAAGTTTTGTCGTCGGCAGCCGGCCCGCTTGGCGCGAGGCTGAATACTCACTGATGGACCGCGCCTCCCTGTTCGACTTCAGCGTCCCTTGGCCACCGGACTACCCGGCTCAGTGGGGCGGCGTGGACTAGAGCAGAGCCCGGAGTCACACCCGCGTCGGGGCCGTGCGTCACGAAGGCGGCGGCCCCGACGTTCGCGGCGTAAGCCGGGCCCGTCCGCTGAGCGACGAACGAGGTCGTACACACGACGCGAAAACCGTGAGCGAGCCCGGAACGGTGCCATACGGAGCTCGCGCGAGTGAGTGAGCGCGGTTCGTCAGGTTCGCGAAGGCAAGGCGCTACGGGCCCGTGCACCGGACAGGTGCGCGGCCTCGGTGTTCCCCGCGCGAGCGAGATGGCCTGGACTCCGTGCCCGGCGGGGGCCGCGTCAGCCGTCGCGACGGCGCCGGCGGCGAGCCCGGGTCTCGAAGCCCGGGATCCGGAGTGCTTAGCATGGGGTGCATGAGTGAGCAGCTGCCGGCCTCCGACGACGACGCGTCCGTGCGCGCCTCCGACGCCGAACGCGAGGCGGTCATCCAGCGGTTGAACGAGGCGGTTGCCGAAGGGCGGCTCGAATTTGCCGAGTTGGACGAGCGGGTGGAGCGGGCGTTGCGTGCCCGGACCCACGGTGAGCTGGCCACGCTCATCGCGGACCTGCCGCATCCGGCGGGTGCGGACCCGGGCAAACCGTTGATCCTCAACGGCGGTATACACGGCGCGAAGCGCGAGGGGTACTGGACGGCGCCCGCGCGCATCGTCGCCAACGGCGGTATGGGCGGCGTCGTCCTCGACTTCACCGCGGCGGAGTGCCGGCTGCCGGAGGTCGCGGTGGAGGCGGACGGCGCGCTCGGTGGGGTCGTGCTCGTCGTGCCCGAGGGGTGGGGTGTCGACACCGACGGCATGGAGGGCGGAGTCAAGGACAAGACCGCCACCACACCTCGCCGCCCCGGCGCCCCACTGATCCGGCTCAGCGGCAAGCCGGGCCTGGCGGGCGTCGTCGTCCGCCACCCCAAGCGGCGGGAACTGCGGCGGAGCAAGCGGCGTACGGAGCTCACGCAGGGCTGAGGTCCCTGTTCCGCTTTCCGGCGGGTCGGGGGGCTCCCCCATGTGGATCCCCGGTACGGAGCTCGTGTGCCCTTACGCGGAGTTGAGACGCCTGTGGCTACGGTGCCCCGATGAGCCACGACGCGACCCGGCTGCGACTACGACCGGTCCAGGCCGACGACTTCCCCGAACTCGACCGTTTCCTGACCGACCCCGACACCGTCGGACCGTTCCAGTGGACCGGCTGGACCGACGCCCGCGCTTGGCGGAGGCGTTGGGAGGAGAACGGGATGCTGTCCGACGACGGCGGTCAGCTGGTGATCGTGGCGGGCCGGGGTGGTGGCGAGGAGGACCGGCTCGGCATCGTCGGATGGCGGAAGGTCGTCAATTGGCGCACCTCCCTCTCCTGGAACATCGGCGCTCAACTCTTCCCCGAGTTCCGGGGCAATGGCGCCGGTACACGTGCCCAACGGCTTCTGGTGGACTACCTGTTCGCCCACACCACCGTGCACCGCATCGAAGCGATCACCGAGGCCGAGAATGCCGCCGAACGGCGCGCCCTGGAGAAGGTGGGGTTCACCTGCGAGGGCATCATGCGCGGCTACGCCTTCCGGGACGGGCGGTGGCGGGACGCGGCGCTGTACGGCGTGCTCCGGGACGATCCGCGCCCGGGGGTCGGGTAGGCGGCGGGAGCGGCGAGGGCGTCCCTGATTCGTCCCTGATCCTTCCCTGATCCGTCCCTGACGCCCTTTGTCCGGCGCGACCGGCTCGCCTGAGCCGCCTCGTCGTACCGGGCCGTCGGTCGCCGGACGGACGGCCGGAGAGCGGAGAGGTGCCGAGTTGGCGGGGGGATGGCGGAGTGTGACCGGTGGCGGTTCCGCTCTACGGCGGACGACTGCCCCGCGCTGGACATGGGGCGTAGTCGGCTCCGAGGAGACGGCACTCGGCCGCTGCCCCGGTCTCTCCGCACAGGCAACGGGCGGCTCGCCCGGGCCGCCGAGCGGACCCTCATGAACGTACGCCGGGCCCGGTGTCTCGGCAAAGGGCCCGACGCGGGGCCTTACCTCACCGTCCGCCTCCGCGGCGAGGCCACCGGGCGGGCGGCGCGGCTCGTTGTGGAGGACGGCTCGGGGCCGCCGTTCGCCTGCGGCCACATCGTCTTCCAGGTGAGAGTGGGCTCAGGAGCAGATGTGACCCGTGGGGTAACGGCCGATGACGGCGATTCCGTGGACCGGGTCCTTGTCCCCGCAGAAGTTGACGCCGGGATCGCCGTTGCGGGTGGGGGTGCAGGAGAGGCCGACCGGGGTGTCCGGGTTCCGGAGCACGACGCCGAGGGACTTGAGGACGGAGGCCACGTCGGCGTCCCGCGCGGCGCCGACACTGCGGCAGTGCATGGGCGTCGTGGAACCGGCGGGGGCGCGCGTCACCGCCCCGGCGGGGGCCGGGAGCAGGACCAGGGGCAGGGCGAGAGTGGTGGCGGCCGAGAGGCCGGCGAGGCAGCGGGCGATCGTCTTCACGGGAGTCCTTCGAGCGGCGGCCGGACGGTCGAGGGGCGGCAGAGCGCGTTCCTCGCTCATCCGTTGCTCCACCGACCCGCGAACCAAGCCGCCCGCGCACGGGAACCACCCGATGGAGTACATCCCGTGCCCCGGTCCGGTGCTTGTGCCGTGTTCGTCCGGCATTTTCACCATAGGGCCGGGAGGGGAGGTTGCCGCAAGACCGGCAGTACGCCTCAGAATCGGCTCGCCGGGCGCGTCGGGCGGCCGGGGCAGGCCGAACGGGGGGTGTTGTCGCGATGCGCGTACTGCTGTCGACCATCGGGACTCGGGGTGAGGTGCAGCCGATGCTCGCGCTGGCCACCGCGCTCCGGGCGCTGGGCGCGAAGGCGCGCCTGTGCGTGCCACCGGACTTCGGAGAGTGGATCGAGGGGCTGGGGTTTTCCGTGGTGCCCATCGGGCCCGCGTTGCGCGGTACCGCGTCCGGGGGCGGCTTCCGCCCCTCACCCGAGCGGCTGCGCGCGCTGGCCGAGGGGACGGTCGTCACGCAGTTCGCCACGCTCCCGGCGGCGGCCCGGGGCTGCGACGCCGTCGTGGCGGGCGGCGGACTGCAGATCGCCGCGCGCTCGGTGGCGGAAGCGGCCGGCGTCCCCTACGCCCACGCCTCCTACTGCCCGGTGGTCCTCCCCTCCACCCACCACGCCCCGCCCCCGCTGGCCCTGCAGGGGCGCCCGCTCGCCCCGGACACGGCCGACCACCGGGCCCTCTGGGCCGAGGACGCCGACCAGGTGAACGCCACCTTCCGCGACATCCTCAACTCCTGCCGGAGGGACACCGGTCTGCCTCCGGTGGCGGATGTACGCGGTCACATGCTGGGCACCACTCCCTGGCTCACCGCCGATCCGGTTCTCGGCCCGTGGCCGCACGGGGAGGGGGCGGGCGGACGGGGGCCTGGCAAGGAGAAGCCCGGTGGGAAGCCGAGCGATGGGGAGGAGAGCGGTGGGGAGGAGAGCGGTGGGGAGGCGAGCGGTGAGGAGGCGAGCGGTGAGGAGGAGACCGGGACGAAGCCCGGTGCGGTGGAAGCGGCGGGATCGGCGAGCACGACGGTAGCGGCGGGAGCGGCTGAAGCGGCGGGAAGGTCTGACGCGGCGTGGCGCCCGGGCGGGGTGTGGCAGCCGGGTGCCTGGCTGCTCCCGGACGACGCCCCGCTCTCCCCCGCCCTGGAGGACTTCCTCGAAGCCGGTGAACCCCCCGTCTACTTCGGCTTCGGCAGCATCCGCGCCACCCCCGGCCTCCCCGAGGCGATGATCGGCGCGGCCCGCGCCTCCGGACGGCGCGCGATCGTCTCCCGGGGCTGGGCCGGCCTGTCCCTCGTGGACGACGCCCCCGACTGCCTCGCCATCGGCGACGTCAACCAACGGGCTCTGTTCCCGAGGGTCGCGGCCGTCGTCCATCACGGCGGTGCGGGGACGACCACGGCCGCCGCGCTGTCCGGTGCACCGCAGGTCGTCGCCCCGCAGATGTACGACCAGCACTACTGGGCCCGCCGCGTCCACGCCCTCGGCATCGGCGCCGCGCATCCGCCCACCGCGCCCACCGCCGATTCCCTGGCCGAGGCCCTGCGGTCCGCCCTCCACCCGGACGTCGCGGCGCGCGCCCGGGCCGTCGCCGCCATGGTCCGTACGGACGGGGCTCACCGGGCGGCGGAACGTCTGCTGACGGGCACGTGGTGAGGGCGCAGTGGGCGTAGGGGGGCAGGCGGGCCGGTCCTGGGCGCTGGCGCGGGAAGGGTTCGTTCACCCGGGTCGGGGATCGCTCGCCACTTCCGTCGATCAGGGCTTCCGTCGGACGCTGCTCCTGCCGGGCAGTGAGCCCGAGACGGCCGTGCCCCCCCGGCACCACCGCCTAGCCCCCTGGAACAGGCTTGTGGATGCAGACCGTTGGGCGAAGTACGAACACTTGACGCGCAGGTTCAGCGGCGTCGCTCTCCCGGAAGCGCCGGCGTCCCCACCGGCGGCGCGCACCTCCTCCAGCAGAACGGCAAGCTCCGCTCGCCCCTGTGGGGCATCGGCCACGGGCGGTTCCGCTACCTGCGCATCCCGCGTCACCGGCCCCACAACGTCGGCATGTCATGCCGTTCCACCCCGACTCCGTCTGCGCCTCGACGGACGGCTGCCGGGCGGCTGCCATTTGGCTCTCGCGGTGGTCCGACGCGAGGACCGGACGATCCACGCTCCGTCCACGCGGCGCCCGACGGCGGGCGGCACACCGACGCCGCCGCGCTCATCACCCGGGTCGCCGGATACGCGGCCGGCAACGACATCGCGAACCGGGTCGTCTCCGCGACTTCAACCGCTTCCCGCAGAACGTCGCCGACGACGGCGTCCCGCAGACCATCCGGTTCTCAACGGCGGTCGGACCACCCGGCAGGGCGGCAGCAAACCGGACTTCGCCGCCTCCAACGTCATCACCCAGAACCGAAACACGTCGGCCAACCCGAACTACGGCAGCGACCACAGGCCCGTCGGCCGCCCCACCGTGCGCGCTCGGGGAACCCGTGCGACCTCACCCCCCTGAAACGCGGACAACAGTGACCGCCTCCCGGACGTCTGCAACCTCCTGAACGCCTACGGCAGTCACGTGATCACCTACGACGGCGGCAGCGACCAGCTCCGGTGGCCACAGTCGGCCGGACGTGCCGGGGAGTGGGAGCGCCGCTGTACCGCATCCAGAGCATCGGCAGCGGCAAGTGTCCCGACGTCGACCACAACCGCACGGGTGACGGCATCTGGTTGATCCAGTGGCCGTACCACGGCATCTCGGACGGCACGCCGACCGTCAGTGAACGGTTCTGTCTGCATCCGCGCTGCCGATTTGTTCCGGTCCTTCCCTTCCCGCTCTCGTTCCGCTCTGATCGTTCCGCCCGCTTCGGAGCGGGCGGGGCCCGGCCGCTCGCCGTGGGCCGGCGCCGCGCTTGCTCCTTGCTCACGGCAGCCGCACACGACCGTACGCGCGCCGGCGGTCGTTCCGTCGTAGTACGCCCGTCCCGACCGTGGACGCCGTCGGCCCCCACTCCGCCCGGCCCGGTACCTCCCGCCACAGCGCCGCGTACGCGGTGAAGCGCCGCACGCCGCAGCGGCAGCACGTGGCCACTCCGCTCCGGGCGACCACCCAGGCTTCCGCCGGGTGCGTCCCCCCGGGCCCGCACCTCATCAGTGCACCCACCGGTGGTGCCGCCCCATCGCGACGATCCACCCCTGCGCGGCCGTCCGGTCGCCCTGCCGCGAGGCGGCGTAGTACGCCTCGCGGATCCGTCGGCACTCGGGGCAGGGCGCGGGGCGGCGGAACGCCGGGTGTGGGGGGAGGACGGCTTCGGGCATGGGGGTACCCCTTCCGGTGGGCAATTACCTTGTGTGCTCCCAGGGTTGCGGTGCGCGAGTACGCTCCGGAAGGGGCGCCGCCATAACTCCGCGAGAGTTATGCACGAAGGGACATTCGGAATATGACGGAAGAAAACGAGTCCCTGCCGGACCCGACTTCGTCGCTGCTGGCCTTCTTCGGCTCCGAGCTGTACCGGATTCGGAAGGCAGCGAAGAAGTCTCAGTCCCAGGCGGCCAGGATGGCCCACACGACACAGGCGATGATCAGCTACATCGAGGGGGCCAAGCGGGTGCCGTCGGAGGCGCTGGCGCACGACCTCGACGCGGCGTTCGGGACGGACGGTCATTTCGGGCGGCTGTACCCGCTGGTGATCAAGTTCGCCTACCCGAGCTGGTTCCTGCCGTATGTGGAGATGGAACGCCAGGCGACCTCGCTCAGCATCTTCAACAATCAGCTCATTCCCGGGCTCCTGCAAACCGAGGCATACGCACGGGCCGTCCTGGCCGGGGGCCGGCCCGACAGCCTGGAAGACCTCGTCGCGGCCCGCATCACCCGCCAAGACGTCTTCGAAAGGGAAACGCCTCCCCACGCGTGGTTCATTCTGGACGAGTACGCGCTCACCCGGGCCTATCCCGGCCGCCCTGCCATGAGGAAGCAGCTGCAACACCTGTTGACCGTGGGCGGGCGGCCCCGCACCGTCATCCAGGTCGTCCCCCGGGACGCTCCACCGCACCCCGGTGTAAACGGCTCGTTCAACCTGCTGAGCTTCGACAACGGGACCGATGTCCTGCACATCGACGGTGTCGTGCGCGGCCGAATGTCGGCGGACCCCGAGGAAGTGATCGCCGCTTCCCGCTCCTATGATCTGATTCGGGCGGTCGCGCTCTCGCCGAGGGAATCCGCTGAGCTGATTCAGACGCACCTCAAGGAGATGGATTCATGACGCGTGTCAGTGGCGAGCGCGTCCCGCGTACGGGCACTCCGACGGACGCCGGCGACCTCATATGCACGTCGTGGATCAAGTCCAGCCACAGCGGCACCAACGGCGGTGAATGCCTGGAATGGGCACCCGGGCAGGTTCCCACCGGAACCGTCCCCATAAGGGACAGCAAGAACCCCGAGGGCCCAGCCCTCCTCGTCCCCGCCCCCGCGTGGACCGCCTTCCTGCGCCTGGTGGCGCCGGCCGGCTGACCTGCGGCGGCAGGGGGCGACGGGGACGGAGACAGGGGGCGGGCCGCCGCGGCCGGTCACCGGATCAGTGCGCCACCTCGTCGAGGAAGCCGCGCATGAGGTCCAGCCACTCCTGCGGGCGTTCGGCGAACGGTACGTGCCCCGTGGCGAGTTCGGCGAAGCGTGCGCCGGGGATGCCGTCGGCGAGTTCGCGGTGGTGGACGGGTGTGACCAGGTTGTCCAGGGTGGTCGAGATGACCAGGGTGGGCACCGTGACGCGCGGGAGGTCGGCGCGGATGTCGATGTCGTCGACGAGGTCGAGGTGGTCGAGGGTCCCCGGCGGGACGCCGTCCCGGCCGGCGGCCAGCATGGCCACGACGGTGTCCTGGGAGAGCCCGTCCGCCGTGGGGTTGGCGAAGCCGAGCAGGACGGCGAAGGCGGTGAGTTGGGCCGGGTCGTCGGTGTGGAGGACGTGCCGCCACAGTCGGGCGACCAGGGAGAACCGTGGATTGGGCCGCGCGAAACCGGCGGTGAGGACGAGCGCGGTGACCCGTTCCGGGTGCCGGACGGCGGCTCGGACGGCCACGGCGGCGCCCAGCGAGTAGCCGGTGATGGCGAACGTCTCCTGGCCCTCCTCGACGGCGGCGGCGACGAGTTCGTCGGCGAGGCCGTCGAGGGTGAGGGGCGCGTCGGAGCGCGGCGTGCGTCCCGTACCCGGGTAGTCGGGGCCGATGACGGTGAAGCGCTCGGCCAGGCCGTCCATGACCGGGCCGAAGTTGGCCTGTATGCCGCCGCCGGCGCCATGTGCCAGGACGAGGGCGGGGCCGCTGCCCTTCACGACACGGTCGAAGGTGGGTGCGAGGAGGTGGGTGGGGGACATGATTCCTGGTTTCTGCTTTCCGTGGTGGTTCGGTGGTCAGGGGGCGGCGGGGGCCCGGGACGGGACGCGCCCCGGCCTGACCGCGGCGAGGACGGCGGCGGCCGTCACGAGGAGTCCGCCCAGCCAGGCGAGATCGTCGAGGGCGAGGCCTGAGCCGAGGGCCTGGCCGCCGAGAGCGGAGCCGCCGGCCGTACCGAGGTTGAAGGCGGAGGCCGTGACGGCGGTGATGAGAGTGGGTGCTCCGGGGGCGGCGGCGAGGGCGCGTTCCTGGAGCAGCGGGATGAGGACGGCGGAGACGACGCCGAGTACGAGCACGGTGAGCGCGGCGCTCCAGCGGGCGTGACTGGCGACGGCGAGTGCCGCGAGTACGGCGGCGAGGGTGAGGAGCGTGGCGGGCAGGGCCCGTTGGGGAGCGCGGTCGGCGAACCGGCCGTCCAGGACGTTGCCGAGCAGCGCGCCGCCGCCGAAGACGGCGAGGAGGAGCGTGACCGCGTCCGGGGAGAAGCCGCTCACGTCGTCGAGGAGGGGGGCGATGTAGGTGTGGAGGGTGAAGAGGCCGGCTTGGGCGAGGACGGTCACCGCGAGGACGCGGATCGCGTCGCGCCCGAGGAGCGAGCGCACCTCCGCGCGGGGCGCGGGGCGCGTCCGCGGCTCGGGCGGCCGGACGACGAGGGCCACCGCGATCAGTACGAGCACGCTCAGGGCGGCGATTCCCCCGAACGTCGTCCGCCAGCCGTACCGGCCGCCGATCCAGGTGCCGAGCGGGGCGCCGAGGACGGTGGCGAGGTTCCAGCCGGCGGCGACCACGGCGATCGCCCGGCCGCGCTGCGCGGCGGGGGCCGCCGAGACGGCGATGACCAGGGCGGTCGCGAAGGACGTGCTGTGGGTGAGGGCGGTGACCACCCGGGCCGCGGCAAGCATTCCGGCACCGTCGGCCAGCGCGGCGCCCGCGTTCCCGACCACGAACACTCCCAGGAGCCCCAGCAACGCCCGCCGCCGCGACAGCCGCAACACGGCGACGGTGACGACGGGCCCGGCCACGGTCACCACGAGCGCGTACCAGGTGACGAGCCGGCCTACGGCCGGGAGCGGCCGGTTCAGGTCGGCCGCCAGCGTGGGAAGAAGCCCGACCATGACCCATTCGCCGGTGCCGATCAGGAAGACGCAGGCGGTGAGGAGGGGGAGGGTTGCCTTGGGGTGGAGGGGTGTTGGGATGGGGGTGTTGGTCCCGGTGGGGCTGAGTGTTATTCGTGTTGCGGGTGACGTCGAAGGGTGGGCCGTTCCCGAGGGAGGGGGAGTGCTTGGGGCCATGCGGCGACGTTAAGGTCTGACATCGGTGTGAGAGTCAAGCCGCGGGGTGGGGGCGTGCTGATGATCGATACGGTGGTGGTGGGTGCGCGGGGAGGAGCACTGTCGACGCTGGGGCGAAAGCGGGCGCGCCTTGACCACGGCCGCCGCTCTCCTCCGGCGGGAGGGCGCGGGGCGTACGTCGCCGTGCGGTACACGTTGACCGGTATGACCGGTTCGCCGCTTTCTCGGGAAGCGAGTAAAAACCAAGGCCGAGCGAGCTAAAACACCAGGTGGCGCCCTGTGGTCCCCGCGCACGCGGGGGTGGTCCCTTGAGGCCGAACTTCGACGCGGGGAAATGTCGGTGGTCCCCGCGCACGCGGGGGTGGCCCCAAGCCGAAGGCGTACCCGGTCCTTTCGGACGAGTGGTCCCCGCGCACGCGGGGGTGGTCCCGATCGCCTCGACGATCTCGTCTCCCTCGATCGGCGGTCCCCGCGCACGCGGGGGTGGTCCCAGCTCACGGCCAGTGGCCTCGGTGTAGGTGCCGCGGTCCCCGCGCACGCGGGGTGGTCCCGTACAGGTGAGGGCTGACACCGCCACGGCGCTGTGGTCCCCGCGCACGCGGGGGTGGTCCCGCGCTGCGGCTCGCACAGGTCATCCGGCCCTGGCGGTCCCCGCGCACGCGGGGGTGGTCCCACCCTTGGGGCTTCGCTGCGCGGCACGCTCGAGTGGTCCCCGGGTACGCGGGGGTGGTCCTCGAGCAGCGGGTACAGCGGTAGAACCGGCCTAGTCGTCCCCGCGCCCGCGGGGGTGGTCCCCGCCCATCTCCAGACTGCGGCAGGAGGCTGAGGTGGTACCCGCACACGCGGGGGTGGTCCCCATTGCGGTCTATCTGATCCGTGGTTCCTGGCGTGGTCCCCGCGCACGCGGGGGTGGTCCCGGCGCGAGCGGCACCCCGTGTTCGTCGCGACCATGGTCCCCGCGCACGCGGGAATGGTCCCGCTGCCCGGACCTCCGCCCGGGGCCCATCGCCCAGGGCATGCCGCACCGGCGTTCAAAGCCAACAGCAAAAGGCCCGACGTCCGTCTGTTGAGCCTCACGGGCGCAATCGTGTGGACGTCAGGCCCTGCCCGACCGCACCCAGCGACCGGGGTATCAACCGAACAGCCGGCGACCGGCTGCCGAGGCCCTCGCCGGGGGCGGGTGCCGCCGGCCCGCCCGGTGCGCTTCGCGCGGGGCGGGGCGGGGCGGCGGCACCGTAGTCGGCCGCTTTCGCGGCCGGGGTGGTTACTTCAGCGCCGCGTCGGCCGTGCTGGAGACGCCGGAGGTGGCGGACTGGGCCGTGGAGTTGGCCGTGTCCTTCAGGGCGGTCACCGGGCCCGGCTCCGGGGCGGAGGGGGCGGAGGCGCCGGAG
>NZ_JBPQTX010000101.1:0-21952 GCF_051386555.1 Streptomyces sp. URMC 126 | reverse complement strand
CCCCCGTCCCGCACCGCCCGGCGCCGAACGGCGCCGCCCGCCCATGACCTCACGGCGCGCCGCCCCGAACGCTCCCCGAGCCTCCCGGCCAGGGGGACACCGTGCGTGGCGCCCTCCGCGCGTACGGCGACAGCGGAGGCAAAACGGCTGGTCGGCGGGGGTGGGTCTGGACCCACCCAGCCGTACGGTCAGACCCATACCGCGCCGCTCGCGCGCTCCGTAACGTCGTCTTCACCACGAGACGGAGGAAGAAAGCCATGGGAAAGACCACCGAACTGCGGGTCGAGGAAGCGCAGCTCAGCACGGAGCGAGTCCAGGAGGCCGTCGGCACGCTGAAGAAGTGCATCGTGCTCTACGGCACCGTCAGCGCCATCGTCCTGGGCACGGTCGCCGCGATGGCGCTCAGCGACCACTCGGTGTCCACGTTCATGTGGGTGCGGTCCGCCATCCTGCTCGCGGTCGCCCCGCTGATCCACCGGATGGCCGTCGACGTCTCGAAGGGCTCGCGGCGGGCGTACGAGCGCCTGAGCGCCCTGACCGTCATCCTGCCGATCGCCATCGTCGCCGTCGACCTGATCCCCGGGCTCTGCCCGGCGTGGTTCGCCGTGATGCAGGGTGTGTCCGCCGTGGCCCTGGTCTTCGCCGCGGTCATCGTCCGGGGTGCCGCGCTGCGCACCGCGTTCCCCAAGGCCGCTTGAGGACCCCGCCGCAACCCGTCCGGTCGGCCGGCCCGCGGTGGGGCCGGCCGGGGCCGGCCGCGCCGCGGGTGCCCCCGGCGCTCCGGTGACCTTCCCGATCAGGAGGACCCTTCCGCATGTTCCGACGCATAGGGACCGCCGTCGTCCGGCATCCCGTCTGGACGATCCTGGCGTGGCTGATCGCCGCGGTCGCCATCGTCGCCACGGCACCGAGCCTGCCGTCGAACAGCGACGAGAGCAGTTTCCTGCCCAAGAGTTACGAGTCCATCAAAGCGGCGGACATCCAGGACAAGGCGTTCCCCAGTTCCTTCACCCCGACCGCCACCGCGCTGTACCGGCGGAGCGACGGCGGCGAGCTGACCGCCGCCGACAAGAAGGACGTCGCCCGGATCACCGCCGCGCTGGGCGCCAAGAAGATCGACCAGGTGCAGAAGGTCGTCGTCGGCCCGCCGTCCAAGGACGGCAAGTACGCGATGACCCTCGTCCAGATGGACGACGCGAGCGCCGGCAAGCCCGAACAGTCCGACGCGGCGAAGGAGTTGCGTGAGGACGTCAAGGAGCTGGCCAAGGGAACGCGGCTCGACGTCAAGCTCGGCGGCCCCGCCGCGGAGGCCCTCGACCAGCAGGACTCGTCCAAGCGCGGCGAGAAGCTGATCGGCTTCGGCACCTTCGTCATCATCCTGGTGACCCTGCTGATCATCTTCCGGGCGCCGATCCTGGCCGTGCTGCCGCTGATCCTGATCGGCCTCGTCTCCGCCGTCGCCAACGGGCTGATCGCATACGCGACGAAGCTGTTCGACCTCCAGGCCAACAGCTCGATCTCGGTGATCCTCATCGTCGTGCTGTTCGGGGTCGGTACGGACTACTTCCTCTTCCTGATGTTCCGTTACCGGGAGTGCCTGCGCGCCGGCGACGAACCCAAACAGGCCATGATCAACGCGGTGGGCCGGGTCGGCGAGGCCATCGCCTGCGCCGCCGGAGCCGTCATCATCGCCTTCCTCGCGCTGGTGCTCTCCACGCTCGGCTTCCTGCGGCAGATGGGACCGGCGCTCGCCATCGCGGTCGCCGCCACACTCCTCGCGGGCCTGACGCTGATCCCGGCCGTGGTCTCCCTCATCGGGCCGAGGATCTTCTGGCCCTCCAAGGCATGGAAGCGGGAGCCGGACGGCGCGCGGTTCGCCGCCCTCGGCCGCGGGGTGCGACGGCGCCCGGCGCTGGTCGCCTCCCTGTCGGGGCTGGTCCTCGTCGTGCTGTCGCTCGGGCTGTTCGGCTACCAGGCCACGTTCGACCTGTCCTCGGGCTCCATGCCCAAGTCCAAGGAGTCCATGGTCGTCAAGGACGAGATGAAACAGGCGTACTCGGCGGGCACCGCCGCGCCGACGGACGTCTACCTGTCCAGCACCGACGGCAAGCCGCTCGACACATCGGCCTTCGCCGCGTACGCGGAGAAGCTCGGCGCCGTGGACGGCGTCGCGAACGCCCGGCTGTCCATGGTCGAAAAGGCGGGCACCACCGCCGACTTCACCGTCACCCTCAAGTACGAGGCGGCGTCGGACAAGGCGATCGACACCGTGGGCAAGGTGCGCGACGTCGCGCACGCCAACGCTCCGGAGGGAACCGAGGCTGTCGTCGGGGGCATGTCCTCGATCTTCAAGGACATCGACACCGCCGTCGGCCACGACTACCGGACCGTGTTCCCCGTCGCCGCCCTCCTGATCATGGTCATCCTGGGGCTGCTCCTGCGCAGCGTCGTCGCCCCCTGGTACCTGATCGCCTCCGTGGGCCTCGGCTTCGGAGCGACCCTCGGCGCCACCGTGTGGCTCTTCCAGGAAGTCCAGGGCCACTCGGGGCTGATGTTCATGCTCCCGGTGATCATGTACCTCTTCGTGGTCGCCATCGGCACGGACTACAACATCCTCATGATCGCCCGGCTTCGCGAGGAGGCCCGGGAGGGCCGGAGCCCGCGCGAGGCGGCCGGGATGGCGCTGCGGCACGCGGGTCCGACGGTGGCCGCGGCCGGCTTCATCCTGGCGGCGACCTTCGCCACGATGATGCTGGCGGGCAACGCGCTGCTCACGGAGATGGGCTTCGCCGTCTCGTTCGGCATCGCGATCGCCGCCTTCGTCATGTCGATGTTCTTCACCCCGAGCCTCACCGCCCTGATCGGCCACGCCGCGTGGTGGCCGGGGCACGGGGACCGCGCCGTGGAACGGGCGCCCGGCGACGACGGGCCCGGACACGGCGCCGACCAGAGCCACGACGGGGGTCGTCTCACCCACGACCCCTTCCGCACGCGCGGCTAGAGTTCCCCCGGCTCGGCCGCGCCACGCCGGCAGCCGCCCCGTCCCGGACACCTCTCCGGGGACAGGGCGGCTGTCGGTCGTCCGGGCCGGGCCTCTCCCGACGCCGGGCGGGCGCGTTCCTACGAGACCTCGATGTCCGCCGTGCCGCCCTCCGTGCCGGCCAGGTGCAGCCGGTGGCTCCCCAGCCGCAGATCCAGCCCCTTGACCAGTTTCAGGCTCACACCATGGGAACCGAGCTTCACATAGCTGTCGCTCACCTCTTTGACGTCCAGTGCGAGGTGCCCGATCTCGATCGACGTCCCGGAGCGCGCGTGCAGGGTGCACGAGTCCTTCGCGCAGCGCGCGTCGACGTCGTCGGGTCCGCAGCCGGCCACCGCCGCCAGCGGGAGGGCGAGCGCGGCGACACAGGCGACGGCACGTGCGGTGCGGGACATGGGGATCTCCTGACGTCTGACGCGTGGACGCCGGAACGCTCCGTTCCGGGCTGCACTGATCCGCAGGGGACGAGGGGCCGGCGGCGGTCCGCCGCACGCCGTCGCGGGAGCTCCGCCACGTCCGCGAGGACAGCCGACGCCGGAGAACGTAAGCCACCCTGGCCCACTCCCGGTATCCCGCTACGCCCCGTCGCGGGTGGGCCCAGCCCCACTCCCCCTCGGCACCTCCCGATCCGCTCCCGCCCCCGGCGCTCCCCGGCGGTGGGGCTAGCCCCACCGCCCGCGGGGCGTAGCGGGATACCGGCCCGCCCCTTCCGGGCCCTACGTTCTTCACAGTGGTCGGGTCCATCGATTCCCGGCTGGCAGAATGGCGTCGTGGCGAAAGGATCAGACGGATGAGGCTGCCCGCGGGAGGCGGTCCACTGCGCTGGTGGGTCGAGATCGTACGGGGGTTGTACCGGTCGGCGGTGCTGACCGGGCTGACCCTGCTGATGCCGGCGGTGTGCCTGACCGTCGGGCTCGGCGGCGCCCACGTGGTCGGCTCCTGGTCCGAGGGGCTGAGCGCTCCGCTGGCCGTCCGGGCGCTGGTGGGTCTCGGGCAGACCCTGATGGTGGCCCTGTGGATCGCCGTGGCCGTCTGGGTCGTCCACCCGCTGACCAGCCGCCCCCTCGCCAAGGCCGGACGCCGCTGCGCGGAACGCTGGCTGGGCGAGCGGCTGGAGGTCACCTACCGCTCCGTCCCCCAGGTCAGCCGGATGTCGACGGGCTACTGGTGGGACGGCCACGAGTACCACCGGTCCGAGCGGGAAGCGCGCCGCCGGGCGCGGGTGCACGCCCGCTTCCACGACCCCCAACTGCACTGGGACGGGCTGTGGGGCATGGTCGCCGGAGTGACCGTGCTGCCGGTCTCGGCCCTGCCGCTGCTCGGGCTCGGCACCGGCGTCTACCTGGTGGTGGCGCCGGGCCAGGTCGGGTACGGCGTCGCCCTGATCGTCGCGGCGCTGGCCGGCGCCCCGTTCGCGTGGCGGCTCTTCGGGCCCCTCGCACGCCGCTTCCTCGGCCCGATCCCGCGCTCCTGGCTCGGCAGGCGGGTGAAGGAACTGGAGGCCATCCAGGCGGACCTGACCCTGACCCAGGCGGCCGAACTGGAGCGCATCGAACGGGACCTGCACGACGGCACCCAGGCCCGGCTGCTCGCCATGGGCATGTCGGTGGGGGCCGCGGAACAGCTCGTCGACACCGACCCCGCCGCGGCGAAGGCGCTTCTCGCCGAGGCCCGCAACGCCTCGGCGACCGCGCTCGCCGAACTGCGCTCGCTGGTCCGCGGCATCAACCCGCCCGTGCTGGCCGAGCGCGGCCTGGTGGACGCCGTCCGGGCCCTGGCGCTGGACGCCCCCGTCGAGATCACCGTGCACAGCACGGTGCCCTCCCGGGTCGAGCGCCCCGTCGAGTCGGCCGTCTACTTCGCCGTCGCCGAGTTGATGGCGAACGTCGCCAAGCACGCCGAAGCCTCCAAGGTGACGGTCGAGTTCGGCTACACACGGCAGACGCTCTCCGCGACGGTCACGGACGACGGGATCGGCGGAGCCGCCGCGTCGGCGGGCTCGGGGCTGCGCGGGATCGAGCGCCGGATGGCGGCCTTCAACGGCCGCCTGGAGATCGACAGCCCCCTCGGGGGACCCACTCACATCACTGTGGCGGTGCCATGCGCGTTGTCGTAGCCGAAGACCTGTTCCTGCTGCGCGACGGGATGGTCCGCATCGTCGAGGCGCACGGCCACACCGTGGTCGCGGCGGTCGACTCGGGGCCCGCCACGCTCGACGCGCTGCTCACCCTGAAGCCGGACGCGGCGATCGTGGACGTCCGGTTGCCGCCGACGTTCTCCGACGAGGGGCTCCAGGCGGCCCTCGCCGCCCGCCGCGAGATCCCCGGACTGCCCGTGCTCATCCTCTCGCAGCACGTGGAGCAGTTGTACGCGCGCGAGTTGCTCGCCGACGGGCACGGCGGCGTCGGCTACCAGCTCAAGGACCGCGTCCTGGACGCCGCCCAGTTCATGGACGCGCTGAGCCGCGTCGCCGACGGCGGCACGGCACTCGATCCGACGGTCGTGGCGAAGCTCCTCGGCCGGCCCCTGCGGGCCGATCCGCTCGCCACGCTCACCGAGCGGGAGCGCTCGGTGCTGGCGCTGATGGCCGAGGGCCTCTCCAACACGGCGATCGCGGCCCGGCTGTTCCTCAGCGAGGGCGCCATCAGCAAGTACACGACCACGATCTTCGCCAAGCTCGGCCTCGCCACCGACGACGACACCAACCGCCGGGTCCGGGCGGTCCTCGCCTACCTCGGCGCCGGCGCGCCGACCGACCGGTAATAGCACACGCCCCTCCCGGGCACACGCGTGGAACAGCCACGGGGCCCGCCCCGGGCGGCCCCGGCACGAGCCCGGCCGGCCGCCCGGAAGGCGGCGGCCTCCGCAGGTCACGCTCCGTTACTCTCCGTGATCGCACCCTGATGGGCTGTGCACGGGCACGGGGCCGCATCGGGGGACGTCAAGCGACCAGCACACGGAAGGACGAGAACGTGCCCGTAGTGATCGAAGTGCGAAACCTCCGGAAGGAGTCCGGCGACCTGGTGGCGGTCGACGACGTCTCCTTCACCGTCGAGGAAGGCGAGATCTTCGGGCTCGTCGGCCCGGCCGGCTCGGGCAAGACCACGGCCCTGGAATGCATCGAGGGGCTGCGCGGACGCGACGGCGGGGAGATCCGCGTGCTCGGCCGCGACCCCCACGCGCAGCGCGCCGGGATCACCCGGCGGCTGGAGGGCCGGCTCCGGCGCGGCGGGCCGCCCGACCGGCCGTGGGTCGCCGAGGCCCTGTCGCTCTACAGCTGCTTCTACCGCGACCCCGCCGACTGGGACCGGCTCGTGGGGGCGCTCCTCGCGCCCGTCGACGAGGCCGGGGCGCCCTTGGCCGCGTCGCCCGAGGTCCGGGAGCAGCGCCTGGCGGACGCGCTGCACGCGGTCGGCAACCCGCAGGTGGCGGTCTTCGACGAGCTCACCACGGGCCTCGGCCCGCGGGCCCGGCACGACACGTGGGAGCTGATCGAGGGCGTCCGCGCCAGCGGGGTCACCATCCTCCTCGCCACGCCCTCCATGGAGGAAGCCGAGTGGCTCTGCGACCGGGTCGCCCTGCTCAGCGAGGGCCGGGTGGCGACGGTCGGCACACCGTCCGGGCTGATCGACCGCGTTCGGAGCGACACCCGGATCACCTTCCGCCCGTCCGCGCCCCTCGACGAGGGGCCACTGGGGCGGCTGCCCGACGTGACCGGGGTGACCCGCGAGGGCGACCGGGTGACGGTCACCGGCACCACCGGCGCGGTGTTGGCGGTCACGTCGGAACTGGCCCGCCAGGCCGTCGAGCCGGAGCAGCTCCGCGTCGAACAGGCAACGCTGGAGGACGTGTTCCTCGCCCTGACCGACGGCGAGCACGGGACGGCGTAGCGGCCGGGGCAGGCCGGGATGGGCCGGGCCCGGGATGGGCCGGAAGGGGATGAGCCGGGCCCGGGATGAGCCGGAAGGGGATGGGCCGGGCCCGGGATGGACTCCGGCGGAGTCGCGCCGGGCCAGGCGCCTCAGCCCGCGGCCGCCGCCTCGTCCGTGGCCGCCGCCTCCTCCCGCCCTTCCGGGGCGCAGGCCCGGGCGGCCAGTGCCCTCGGGGTGCGCCGCTCGAAGACCTCGGTGAGACCGAGCGACACACCGCTCATGTTCTGGAGTTCCTGCATCGCCACGGCGGCCAGCATGGAGTTCCCGCCGTACGCGAAGAAGTCCGTGTCGGCGTCGACGTCCTCGCGCCGGAGGAGGTCGCGCCACAGCCGGGTCAGCCGGGCCGTCAGCTCCTCCGGCTCCGGGCGGGACGGCAGGGCCGGGGCGGGTTCCGCGCGCCGGTCGGCCACCATCCGCTCCAGCGCGGGGTAGTCGACCTTCCCGCTGGCGTTGACCGGCAGGGGGGCGACCGTGATCAGGTCGGCCGGGAGCATCGTCCGGGTCAGCCGGGACCGGGCGTACGTCCAGACGTCCGCGGTGTCGAGCGGACCGGCGGCCGGCTCCAGGCAGCCGACGAGCACGGCGTCCGACGTCGGGTCGCCGACCATGACCACCGCGGCGGCGCCGACGCCGGGGTGCGCGAGGAGCACCGACTCGATCTCGCCGAGCTCGATGCGGTTCCCGCGCAGCTTGACCTGCCGGTCGCCGCGGCCGAACAGGGCGAGGGTTCCGTCCGCCCGCCAGCAGGCCAGGTCGCCCGTGCGGTAGAAGCGGCCGTACTCCGCGTGCTCGCCGAAGCGCAGGGCGTCGAGCTCCGGCCGGCCGTGGTACCCGATCGCCACGCCGGTGCCCGAGATGCAGAGTTCCCCGCGGACGCCGACGGGCAGTTCGCGGTCGTACGGATCGACCACGTGAACGCGGGTGTTGCGGATCGGCCGTCCGACGTCGAGGCGGCCCGCCGGTTCTTCGGTGACGACGCGTGACGTCGACCAGATGGTCGTCTCCGTGGGCCCGTAGGCGTGGTGCAGCACGCAGCCGGCGGCCACGAGCCGCCGGGCCAGGGGAACCGGTACGGGCTCGCCGCCCACGATGACGCCGCGGCCCCGCAGGCGGTCCGCCACCCGGTCGATGACGAGGCGCCAGGTCGTCGGCGTCGCCTCGACGAACCGCACCTCGTACCGCTCCAGCAGCTCCCGCAGGACCCGGCCGTCGCTCCTGGCCGCGTCCGGGGCGGCCACCAGCCGGCCGCCGGAGACCAGCGGCACGTGCAGTTCGATGCCGGACATGTCGAACGCGAACGTCGTCGTCCACAGCATCGTGTCACCGGGCGAGGCCCCCAGCTGCTCGGTGAAGTGCGCGGCCACGTTGGCGAGGGCACCGTGGTGGATCTGGGTCCCCTTCGGCCGGCCGGTCGAACCCGAGGTGTAGATCAGGTAGGCGCGGGACGCCGGGTCCACCGGGGCGGGCGGAGTACGGACCGGTTCCGGTTCCGGGTCCGGGGCGGTGTCGACCGCCGGCGCGGTCAGCACCGCGAGGCCGTCGGCGGCGAAGCGCGCCGAGTCCTCGTCCGCCACGAGCAGTTTCGCGCCCGAGTCGGAGAGCTGGTAGCGGATCCGCTCCTCGGGGTGCGCCGCGTCGACGGGCAGGTACGCGGCGCCCGCCAGCCATGTCCCGAGTACCGCCGCGACCAGTTCGGGTCCGCGCGGCAGGGCCGTCGCCACCACGTCGCCCGCGCCGATGCCGGCGTCCCGGATGAGGGCGCTCATGGCGTGGGCGGCGCTCCACAGCCGCCCGTAGCCGACCGACCGGTCGCCGTCCACCACGGCCACGGCGTCGGGCGACCGGAGGGCGTGCGCGTGGACGGCGTCGAGGACCGAGGCGAAGGGGACGGGCCGGGCCGTGTCGTTCGCCGCCGCGATGATCTCGTGGTCGCGCGTGCTCCACCAGGGGACGTCCCCCACGGCTCGGCCCGGGTCGTCCGTGAACGAGGACAGCACCGCCTCGTACCGCGCCAGCAGCAGTTCGGCACCGGACCGGTCGAAGAGCTCGGTGCGGAAGGCGGCCCGCAGCCGGATGCCGTCGTCCGCCGAGGTGGCGCGGAGGTGCAGGTCGAACCGGCCCGGGTCGCCGCCGGTGACGGGATACGGCCGGGCCGTGAGCCCGTCCACGGTGAACTCCCGCTCTTCTTCGCCCGTTTGATGAGCGAAGACGTGCCGGAACGGCAGCGGCCGCGGGCCGGACCGCGGCACGGGCACGAGGTCCGCGTACGCGTCCACGGCCGCGTCGGCGTGTGCCGCGGCCGTCAGGAGGCGCTCGCCACTGCGGCGCACCAGGTCGCCGACGCTCTCGCGCCGGTCCACGCGCAGCCGCAGCGGCACGTGGGCGGTGCGGTGGCCGATCGTGCGGGCGGCGTGCTCCGGCCGGACGTCGAGGGGGGTGCCGACGACGAGGTCGGGTCCGGCCCCGTGCGCCTCCAGCAGCGCGTAGTACGCGGCGAGCAGGACCGCGGTCTCCGTGGTGGCGAGTTCACCGGCGAGACCGCGGAGCGCGGCCACCGTAGGCGGTGGCAGGACGCGGTCGACATGCGCCACCGCCGACGGCGCCGGCCGGTCCCGCTCGGGCGCGACGCACGACAGCTCCAGGGCGTCGGGGTCCGTACCGGCGAGCTGCTCGCGCCAGAAGGCGAGGCTCTCCTCGCTCGGCGGCGCCGGGGCCGGGCCGGGCACCGGCGGCAGGGGCTCCCGCGGGCTTTCGGCCCCGTCCTCGTACGCGGCCACCAGCTCTTCGAGGAAGACGGACGCGGGTACCTCGTCGAAGGCCGGGGGGCGTGCCGTGACGCAGCAGACGTCCATGCCGGGGGCGCGGAAGAGCGCGGCTCTCAGCGGCGGTCCGCCGTCCGGGCCGAACGGGGCGTCGGTCACGGCGGCGAGGTCGTCCGCACCGGGCTCGCCCGGCACGTCGATCCGCACGACGTCGATCCGGAACGCGTCCGGGTCGACCACGTGCCCGGCCGGCCGGGCGCCGTCGGCGCGGCGGACGGCGCGCAGCGCCTCGTGGCGCCGCACCACCACGGCCAGCGCCTCGGCGAGCCGGGCCTCGTCCAGGCGGCCGTCGACGGCGAACGCCAGGGAGGGGTTGTGCTGCGCGTGGAGGGGGGTGCCTGGCGCGGGCGGTTCGGGTGGCTGCTGGGCGTCTTGTCCGGGGTCGCTGGGGTCGCCGGGGTCGCCGGGGTCGCCGAGGTCCCCGTGACCCCCGAAGTTCCCGTGGTTGCCGTGACCCCCGAGGTTCCCGGGGTCTCGGAGGTCCCCGAGGTGCTCGGGGTCTCGGTGGCGCCGGGGGTCTCGGTGATCTTCGAGCTCACCGAGCTCCCTGAGCTCCCCGAGTTCACCGAGCTCCCCGAGAGCGACTCCCGCGTCATCACCCCGTTCCGCGGGCGTCGTCCCGTTCGCGGAATTCATCACGTCGCTCCCTCACCAGTCCACGGGCTCCACAGGACTTCCCCGGTCCGCCCGGCCACCTAGATGCCCAGTTCCTTGTCGATGAGATCGAAGATCTCGTCGTCCGTCGCCCCGCTGATGTCCTCGACATCGGGGGCGCCGTCCCCCTCGGCGGACGCGTCGCGGAACTCCTCCACGAGGACCTCCAGACGGCTCATGATCTTCACCTTCTTTCCGCCGCGCTGAACTATCGCGGAGAGCAGGGACTTGAGCTTGTCGAGTTCGCCGAGCACCGGCTCGTAGTCGATTTCCAGCTCCGCGACCCGCTCCCGGAGATAGCCGGCGAGCTCGGCGGGGGTGGGGTAGTCGAAGACCACGGCGGCGGGCAGTCGCAGCCCCAGGGCGGCGCTGACCCGGTTGCGGAACTGCAGCGCGGTCAGCGAGTCGAATCCGAGCTGGCGGAAGTACCTGCCGGCCTCGATGGACTCCGGGCCGGGCCGCCCGAGCACGAGTGCCGCCTGGGTCAGGACCAGGTCCAGGAGCGCGCCGTCGAGTTGCTCGGGCGGCAGCGCGGCCCACCGGTTCGCCGCGTCCCCGCCCGTCTGCGGGCCCGTCCCCGCGGCGGTGCGCCGGCCGGGCCGGACGAGGCCGGTCACCAGGGCGGGGACGGCACTCCCGAGACGCCGCAGCGCGGGCAGGTCGAGGCGGGCCGTCACCAGCAGCGGATCCGTGCGGTCCGCGGCCGCGTCCAGCAGGGCGAGCCCGTCGGGTGCGGTCAGCGGCCGCAGGCCCTGGCGGCCCATGCGCTGCCGCTCGGCGTCCGCCAGTCCGCCGGCCATGCCCTGCTCCCACGGGCCCCACGCCAGTGACACGGCGGCCAGGCCCTGGTGCCGCCGGTGGGCGGCGAGGGCGTCCAGGAAGGTGTTGCCCGCCGCGTAGTTGGCCTGCCCCGGGGTGCCCCAGACCCCGGCCACCGAGGAGAAGAGGGTGAAGGTGTCGAGGTCCAGGTGGCGGGTCAGCTCGTGCAGGTGCCACGCCGCGTCGGCCTTGGGCCGCATGACGTGCCGGAGGCGGTCCGGGGTCAGCGCCTGGACGACGCCGTCGTCGAGGACGCCCGCCGTGTGGACGACCCCGGTCAGCGGTGCCGCCGGTGACACTCCGGCGATGACCTGGGCCAGTTGGTCCCGGTCGGCCACGTCGCAGGCCACGACCCGCACGCTCGTGCCGGAGCCGGCCAGCTCGGCGACGAGTTCCGGCATCCCCGACGCCCCCATGCCGCGCCGCGAGGCCAGCAGCACGCGCCGCGCCCGCCCGGTCGCCGCCAGGTGCCGGGCGACCAGGCCGCCCAGCGCGCCGGACGCACCCGTCACCAGGACCGTGCCCGCCCGGCCGGCCGGCGCGGGAACGGTCAGCACGACCTTGCCCACCTGCCGGGCCCGGCCCACGAACCGGAAGGCGTCCACCGCACGCCGCACGTCCCAGCACGTCACCGGCAACGGCGCCAGCGCGCCCGTCGCGAACAGCTCCGACAGGGACGACAGCATGCCGCCGATCGCGCCCGGGTCCTTCAGCAGCAGATCACACGGGAGATAGGTGATCCGGTGGTCTCGCTCGATCCGGCCGGGGTCACGTACGTCGGCCTTGCCCAGCTCGACGAACCGCCCGCCGGGACGTACCAGCCGCAGGGAGGCGTCCACGGACTCGCCCGTCAGGGAGTTCAGCACCACGTCCATCCCGCGCCCACCGGACTCCGCCCGGAACGCCTCCTCGAACTCGGCCGTCCGCGACGACGCCACGTGCCGCGCGTCCAGCCCCAGTTCACGCAGCGCGGGCCACTTCGACGGCGACGCCGTCGCGTACACCTCCGCGCCCAGGTGCCGGGCCACCCGCACGGCGGCCATCCCCACTCCGCCCGCGGCGGCGTGGATCAGCACCCGCTCGCCGCGACGCAGCCCGGCCAGCTCCACCAGCGCGTGGTACGCGGTCAGGAACGCCATCGGCGCACCGGCGGCCTCCGCCGGCGACCAGCCCGCCGGCACCCGCGTCACGGTGCGCGCATCGGCCACCGCCACGGTCCCGAACGCACCCGGCAGCAGCCCCATCACCGTGTCGCCGACCGCCGGTTCGACCACGCCCGGCCCGGTCTCCAGGACGACGCCGGTGCCTTCGAGACCCAGCGGCCCGGCCTCACCGGGGTACTCGCCCAGCACGTTCAGCACGTCGTGGAAGTTCACGCCGGCCGCGCGCACCGCCACCCGGAGCTCGCCGGCCGCCAGCGGCCGCCGGCCGTCCTCGTGCTCCGCGAGCACGAGGTTCTCGACCGCGCCGCGCTCGGAGACCCCGAGCCGCCAGTGGGTCCCCTCCGGCACCGGCAGTCCGTCCCCGGCCGCGTGCGCGAGCCGCCGTACCCACAACTGCCCGTCCCGTACCGCGAACTCGGGCTCGCCCAGAGCGGTCCCGGCCACGACGAGCGGACCGGAGCCTTCGAGCACCGCCACGTCGGCCAGCACGATCCGCTCCGGGTGCTCACCCGCCGCCGCGCGCACCAGCCCCGTGACGCCCGCGCTGTCCATGCGCACGCCCACGCCCGGCCCCGTGTCCACGCCGCGCTCCGTGACCACCACGAGCCGCGACCCGTCCAGCACACCGGCGGCGAGCCACTCCCGGACGACCTCCAGGACGCGGAGGGCGGCGCTCCGCGCGGCGTCTTCCAGGCGGTCGGCCGCGGTTCCGGTGAGGGCAGTGGTGTCGACGGGATGCGCGGCGGGTGGGGTGTCGCCGTGTCCGGGGCCGGGGACGCGGCAGGCCGCCACCACCACGTCCGGTACCGCCGCGCCCGCCTCGACCGCCGCGACCAGCCGGGCGACGTCCGCGTACACCGCCGCGCCGGGCACGCCCAGTCGGCCGTCCTCACCGAGCACGGCCCATGTGCGGCCCGGCTCACCTGCGCCCTCCGCCGCGGCGGTCGGAACCCACTCCACGCGGAAGAGCCCGTCACGGACCGGTCCCGCGGCACGGTCGAGAGCTCCGGGGGCGAGCGGCGCCGGTACCACCGATGCCACGGAGGCGATCGGCTGTCCGGCCGCGTCGACGAGCATCACCGCCACGCCCTCGCCCGAGGCCGACGGCGCCACCCGCACCCGGGCCGCCACCGCGTCCGACGCGTACACGTGCACACCACTCCAGAGGAGCGGCAGCGACGGGCCCTCGACGGCGGCTTGATCGAGTGCGGTGAGGTGCAACGCGGCGTCCAGCAGCGCCGGATGCACCCCGAAGCCGGTCGTGTTCACGCCGTCCGGCAGGGCGATCGCCACGAACAGCTCGTCGCCGCGCCGCCACGCCTCGCGCACCCCGTGGAACACCGGCCCGTACCCGAGCCCGGCGGCCGCCAAGCCCTCGTACAACCCGTCCACGTCCACCGCCAGGGCGCCCGCCGGCGGCCACTGCGCGGTCCAGTCCGCCGTGTCCACGGCGGTGCGGCCGTCCGCGTCGGCCGGGGCCAGGGCACCGGACGCATGGCGCACCCACTCGCCGTCGGCCGCCCGCGCGAACACGGCGACCTCCCGCCGCCCGGCCGGACCGGCCTCCCCGACCGTCACCTGCACGCGTACGTCACCGCGCTCCGGCAGTACCAAGGGCGCCTCGACGACGAACTCCTCGACCTGCCCGCAGTCGGTCTCGTCACCGGCGCGCACCGCCATGTCCACCAGGGCCGTGACAGGCACCACCGGCCGCCCCGTGACGAGCGACTGGGCCAGCCAGGGCTGCGTCGACACGGCGAGCCGCCCGGTCAACACCACCCCGCCGGTCGCGGGCAGTTCGACGGCCGCTCCCAGCAGCGGGTGGCGCGGGCTCTCCAGACCGAGGTCCTCGGCGCGGCTGCCCGTGGTCGGGGCCAGCCAGTAGTGCTGCCGTTGGAAGGCGTAGGTGGGCAGGTCGACCCGGCGTGCGCCGGTGGGGGCGTAGACCTTGTCCCAGCCGACCGGCACTCCGCGTACGAACGCGTTGGCCAGGGCCGTGAACAGCGCCCGGGGCTCGTCGCGGCCGCGACGCAGCACGGGCAGCCAGGCTTCGGCGGCGGGGCCTGGGCCTTCGGTGTCTGTGGTGGTGTTGGTGTTGGTGTCGCTTTCGGTTTCTGTATCGGTGCGGGTGTGGGGGCCCATGCCGGAGAGGATGCCGTCGGGGCCGATCTCGATGAACGTCCGTACCCCGTGCTCACGCAGCGCGGAGGCGGCGTCGGCGAAGCGGACCGCTTCGCGGACGTGCCGCACCCAGTACGCGGGATCCGTCACCTCGTGAGTGACGGCCTCGCCGGTCAGCGCCGACACGAACGTCAACCGCGGTGCCCGGTAACTGACCGACCGGACCACCTCGGCGAACCGTTCCAGCATCGGTTCCATCAACGGCGAGTGGAAAGCGTGCGAGACCCGCAGGCGGCGGGTGCGCGCACCGCTGCGGGCGAGTTCCTCCGCTGCTGCCAGGACCTCGTCCTCGGCACCGGAGATGACGATGGCTTTGGGGCCGTTGACCGCCGCGATGCCCACACCGGTACGGCCAGCGATCGCCGCCAGGACCTTGTTCTCGTCCGCTTCGATGGCCACCATCGCGCCGCCGCTCGGCAGCTCCTGCATCAGCCGGCCACGCGCGGCCACCACCGCACACGCGTCCGCCAGCGACCACACACCCGCCACGTACGCCGCCGCCAGCTCACCAATCGAGTGACCCGCCACCGCTTGCGGAGTCACGCCCCAGGACTCCAACAGCCGAAACAGTGCCACCTCGACCGCGAACAACCCCGCCTGCGCCCACACCGTCTCATCAATGCGGCCACCACCCGGCCAGGACTCCTCGCCCTCACCTCGAATGACCGCTGCCAGGGAGCCGTCCAGGTGCTCGGCCAGCCCGGCACATACTGCGTCGAAGGCTGCGGCGAACACCGGGAACGCCGCATACAGGCCCTGGCCCATGCCCATGCGCTGAGCGCCCTGGCCGGTGAACACGAAGCCCACCTTGCCCGCACCGCCCGCGATCCCGGTCACCACGCCAAGAGCCTCGCGGCTCTCCGTCAACGCCTTGAGGCCGACTTCCAGCTCGTCCCGGTCCGTGCCGAGAACGACGGCGCGGTGCTCCAGCACTCCTCGCGATGACGCCAGTGACCAGCCCACATCGGCCGCGTCCACGTCGGGGCGCTGGCGAACGAACTCGGCCAGACGGTCCGCCTGACCCACCAGCCCCGCCGCCGAACGGCCCGACACCACCCACGGCACCACCGGCAACACCAGGCCGGCAGGATCCTCGTCCGAAGCCGTGACTGTCGGCGTCTCACGGGGGGCCTGTTCGAGGATCACGTGCGCGTTGGTGCCGGAGAAGCCGAAGGACGAGACGCCTGCCCGCCGGGGGTGCTCCGCGTCGGGCCACGGCATGTTCTCGGTCGCCAGGTGCACCGCACCGGCATTCCAGTCCACGTGTGACGACGGGGTGCCCACGTGCAGTGTCGCGGGTACGACGCCGTGCCGCATCGCGGCCACCATCTTGATGACCCCCGCGACACCGGCCGCCGCCTGGGCGTGACCGATGTTGGACTTCACCGAGCCCAGCAGCAACGGCCGGTCCGCCGGCCGCCCCTGCCCATACGTCGCGAGGAGCGCCTGGGCCTCGATCGGGTCGCCCAACCGCGTCCCCGTGCCATGGCCCTCGACCACATCCACATCGGCCGGGGTGAGGCCGGCGCTGGCCAGTGCGGCGCGGATCACCCGCTGCTGGGACGGACCGTTCGGCGCGGTGAGGCCGTTGCTGGCGCCGTCCTGGTTCACCGCGCTGCCGGAGACCACCGCGAGGACCTTGTGGCCGTTGCGGCGGGCGTCCGACAGCCGCTCGATGACCAGGACACCGACGCCCTCGCCCCAGCCCGTGCCGTCCGCGCCTTCCGCATACGCCTTGCACCGGCCGTCGGCAGCCAGACCCCGCTGCCGGGAGAAATCGATAAACGTCCCCGGCGTCGACATCACCGTCACACCACCCGCCAACGCCAGCGAACTCTCACCCGACCGCAGCGACTGACACGCCAAATGCAACGCCACCAACGACGACGAACACGCCGTGTCCACCGTCACCGCCGGCCCCTCCAAACCCAGCGTGTACGCCACACGGCCCGAAGCCACCGAACCCGTCCCACCCGTACCGAGGTAGCCCTCGACCTCCTCCGGCACCCCATGAGACGGCAGATAATCGTGGTAGAAGAGGCCCGTGAACACCCCTGTGTCACTGCCCCGCAGCCCACCCGGATCGATCCCCGCGTCCTCCAACGCCTCCCACGACGTCTCCAACAGCAACCGCTGCTGCGGATCCATCGCCACCGCCTCACGCGGACTCACACCAAAAAACTCCGCGTCGAACTCCCCCGCGTCGTAAAGGAAACCGCCTTCCTCGGCAACGCTCTTTCCCGGCGCATCAGGGTCCGGGTCATGGAGATTTCCGGCCCACCCGCGCTGTGCGGGAAACGGTCCTATCGCGTCTCCGCCCGACTCCAACAGCTCCCAGAATTCGCCCGGAGACGACACACCACCCGGGAAACGACACCCCATACCCACGATCACCACGGGGTCGTCATCAACCGGCAGCCCACCCCCGGCCACCGCAAGCGCAGACCCCGCCGATGCCTCACCCGTCCCACCCAGCAACTCGCGGAGAACAAACTCCGCCAGCGCGGCGGGGGTCGGGTAGTCGAACACCGCTGTCGCCGGAAGTTGCAGACCTGTGGCGTAGTTCAGCCGGCCGCGCAGCTCCACAGCGGTGAGGGAGTCGAAACCGACGTCACGGAAGGAACGGGAGGAGTCGACGGCACCCGAACCGGCCATGCCCAACACCAGGGCCGCCTGCGTCACGACGATGTCCCGTAGCTTCTCCTGCTGTTCGGCCGGTGTCAGCCCGGACAGGCGAGCGAGCAGCGCAGTCTTCGCCTCGGAGGTGGCTTGGCCGACCATGCGGCGCGCCTGCGGGCCCGAACGTGTCGTGTGGACGAGCGTGGACAGAAGCGGCGGGACCTCACGGGACCTGTGTATTGCCGTCAGGTCCCATTGGGCTGCCACGAGGAGTGGTTCGGGGCGGGCCGTGGCGGCGTCGAGGAGGGCGAGGCCGTGCGTGTCGGTCAGGGGGAGGATGCCCTGACGGGCCATGCGCTGACGGTCGGCGTCCGTGAGAGTGCCGGCCATGCCCCGTTCCCAGGCACCCCAGGCCACAGATACCGCAGGCAGCCCCTGGTGCCGCCGGTGGGCGGCGAGGGCGTCCAGGAAGGTGTTGCCCGCCGCGTAATTGGCCTGACCCGCGTTGCCGATGACACCGGCGACGGACGAGAACAGCACGAACGTGTGCAGGTCCAGGTCGCGGGTCAGCTCGTGCAGATTCCAGGCCGCGTCCACCTTCGGCCGCAACACCGCCTCCAGACGCCCGGCGGTCAGCGACTGGACCAGTCCGTCGTCCAGGACACCGGCGGCATGCACGACACCGGCCAACGGCACACCCTCCAGCACCACGGCCAACCGCTCACGATCAGCGGCATCACACGCCACCACCGCCGCCTCGACACCCAGCCCGGACAGCTCGGCCACCAGCTCCCGCATCCCCGCGGCCTCGATACCGCGACGCGACAACAGCAGAAGCCGCTCGGCCCGGCCCGTGCGCGCCAGATGCCGCGCCACCAACCCACCCAGCGCACCCGAAGCGCCCGTCACCAACACCGTGCCACCACCCACCGCCGGAACCGGCGCGCCCCCACCCGCACGGACCAGGCGGGGAACCCGCACCTGCCCTGACCGCACCGCGAACTGCGGCTCACCCGTCGCCAGACCCGCACGCAGCCAGTCCCCGACACCCTCTGCGGACAGATCCTCCACATCCGCCAGCACCAGACGCCCCGGATGCTCCGACTGCGCCACCCGCACCAAACCCCACACCGAGCTCGCCGCCACCTCCAGCGAACCACCGGCATCAACCGCCCGCTCGGTCACCACCACCAACCGCGAACCAGCCAACTCCTCCGCAGCCAGCCACTCCCGCACCACACCCAACACCCGCACCGCCACAGCCCGAGCCGCATCCGCAACAGCCGACCCGGCCTCCGGAACCACCCGCAACACCACCACCGGCGGAGCCTCTCCCGACTCCACCAGCCCAGCCACACCGCCGGCACCCAGCTCCGCCAACTCACCCACCGGCTCACCCACCACCGCAGCCGGCACCCACTCCACCCCGAAGAGCGACGCACCAGCAGAGCCCGCACCAGCAACAAATGGCCGCAGCACCAGCGAACCCACCGACGCGATCAACCCACCCCCGGCATCAGCCAGAGTCACCGACACACCCTCGCCGGCCTCGACCGGAACCACCCGCACCCGAGCCACCGACGCACCCGAGGCATGCACCACCACATCACCCCACGCGAACGGCAGCACCAAACCGTCGCCCTCAACCCCCAGGGTCGCCACATGCAGCGCGGCGTCCAGCAATGCCGGGTGCACCCCAAACCCGGACACCGCCACGCCCTCCGGCAAAGCGACCTCCGCAAACAACTCCTCACCACGCCGCCACGCCGCACACACCCCCTGGAACACCGGCCCATAGGCGAGCCCGCGCTCAGCCAACGCCGGGTAAAACCCTTCCAGATCCACCGGCACAGCGTCGGTCGGGGGCCACTGCGTCAAAGCGTTGCCGGTGTCGGCCACGGGTCCGGTCGGTGCCAGAACACCGACCGCGTGCCGCACCCACTCCTCCTCAGCCGCGGCATCCTCCGCCTGGGCATAGACAGCCACCGCTCGGCGGCCGGTCTCGTCCGGCCCCTCCACCGCCACCTGCACCCGCACGCCGGCCGTGGCAGTGAGGACCAACGGTGACTCGATCAGCAGTTCCTCGATCCGACCACAACCAGCCTCGTCACCCGCCCGCACGACCATCTCGACCAACGCGGCACCCGGCACGACCACCTGCCCGGCCACCACATGATCCGCCAACCACGGCAGCCCCGACAGCGACAACCGACCCGTCAGCAGCACGCCCCCGCTTACCGGCAACGTCACGACCGCCCCGAGCAGCGGGTGGCGCCCGGGAGACTGGCCCAGCCCTGCCGCGTCCACGACACCGGAACCGATCGGCAGCCAGTAGCGCTGCCGTTGGAAGGCGTAGGTGGGCAGGTCGACCCGGCGTGCACCGGTGGGAGCGTAGATCTTGTCCCAGTCGACGGGCACTCCGCGTACGAACACCTTCGCCAGCGCCGTGAACAGCGCCCGCGACTCCTCACGACCACGCCGCAACACCGGCAACCACGACTCACCGGCACCTTCACCCTCGACATCGCTACGGGTGTGCGGGCCCATGCCTGACAGCACGCCGTCGGGGCCGATCTCGATGAACGTCCGCACACCGTGCTCACGCAACGCGGAAGCAGCGTCGGCAAAGCGGACCGCCTCACGCACATGCCGCACCCAGTAGGAAGGATCGGTGACCTCATCCCCCACGATCTTGCCGGTCAGCGCGGAAACAAGGGGCAACCGCGGGGCATGGAACGTGACGGATTCGACGACCCGCGCGAAATCCTCCAACATCGGTTCCATCAACGGCGAGTGGAAAGCGTGCGAGACCCGAAGGCGGCGGGTGCGCGCACCACCCTCGGCGAGCATCTCCGCCACCGCCAGGACCTCGTCCTCAACGCCTGAGATCACCACAGCCTTGGGACCGTTGACCGCCGCGATCCCCACACCGCTACGGCCAGCGATCACCTCAAGCACCCGCTGCTCGTCCGCCTCGACGGCCACCATCGCACCACCGACCGGCAGCTCCTGCATCAGCCGGCCACGCGCCGCCACCACCGCACACGCATCCGCCAGCGACCACACCCCCGCCACATACGCCGCAGCCAGCTCACCGATGGAGTGGCCCGCCACCACCTGCGGAGTCACACCCCACGACTCCAACAGCCGAAACAGCGCCACCTCGACCGCGAACAACCCCGCCTGCGCCCACACCGTCTCATCAATCCGGCCACCACCCGGCCAGGACTCCTCACCCTCACCTCGAATGACCGCTGCCAGCGAGCCGTCCAAGTGCTCGGCCAGCCCGGCACATACTGCGTCGAAGGCTGCGGCGAACACCGGGAACGCCGCATACAAGCCCTGACCCATGCCCATGCGCTGAGCACCCTGGCCGGTGAACACGAAGCCCACCTTGCCCGCGCCACCTGCGATCCCGGACACCACGCCAAGAGCCTCGCGACCCTCCGCCAACGCCTTGAGACCGACTTCCAGCTCGTCCCGGTCCGTGCCCAGAACGACGGCGCGATGCTCCAGCACTCCTCGCGACGTGACCAGCGAGCGACCCACATCGGCCGCGCCCACCTCAGGGCGCTGCCGGACGAACTCGGCCAGACGATCCGCCTGACCCACCAACCCCGCCGCCGAACGCCCCGACACCACCCACGGCACCACCGGCAACACCAGGCCATCGGAACCCTCGTCCGAAGCCGTGACCGATGACGTCTCCCGAGGCGCCTGCTCGATAATCACGTGCGCGTTCGTGCCGGAGAAGCCGAACGACGACACACCCGCCCGCCGAGGACGCTCACCCGTCTCCGGCCACGGCACCGCCTCCGTCACGAGTCGCACCGCGCCCGCGTCCCAATCGATACGCGACGAAGGCTCGTCCGCATGCAACGTCGCCGGTACGACGCCGTGCCGCATCGCGGCCACCATCTTGATCACACCCGCGACACCCGCCGCCGCCTGGGCATGACCGATGTTGGACTTCACCGAGCCGAGCAGCAACGGCCGGTCCGCCGGCCGCCCCTGCCCATACGTCGCGAGCAGCGCCTGGGCCTCGATCGGGTCACCCAACCGCGTCCCCGTGCCATGCCCCTCCACCACATCCACGCCATCAGCGCCCACCCCGGCGCTCGCCAATGCGGCTCGGACAACTCGCTGTTGGGAAGGCCCATTGGGTGCGGTAAGTCCGTTGCTGGCTCCGTCTTGGTTCACCGCCGTGCCGGTTACCACGGCCAGTACTTTGTGGCCGTTGCGGCGGGCGTCCGACAGTCGCTCGACGACCAGCACACCGACGCCCTCGCCCCAGCCCGTGCCGTCCGCGCCTTCCGCATACGCCTTGCACCGGCCGTCGGCAGCCAGACCCCGCTGCCGGGAGAAATCGATAAACGTCCCCGGCGTCGACATCACCGTCACACCACCCGCCAACGCCAGCGAACTCTCACCCGACCGCAGCGACTGACACGCCAAATGCAATGCCACCAACGACGACGAACACGCCGTGTCCACCGTCACCGCCGGCCCCTCCAAACCGAGCGTGTACGCCACCCGGCCCGAAGCCACCGAACCCGTCCCACCCGTACCGAGGTAACCCTCCACCTCCTCCGGCACCCCATGAGACGGCAGATAATCGTGGTAGAAGAGGCCCGTGAACACCCCCGTGTCACTGCCCCGCAGCCCACCCGGATCGATCCCCGCGTCCTCCAACGCCTCCCACGACGTCTCCAACAGCAACCG
>NZ_JBPQTX010000100.1:0-21997 GCF_051386555.1 Streptomyces sp. URMC 126 | reverse complement strand
GCCCCTGCCCCGCCCCTCACCTCGCTTCCCTCACAACTGCGTACGCTCCGGCGCCGGGCACGTCGGTTCGTACTCCTCGATCGTCCGCAAGGCGTCCCCCAACGCCCGTACCAGCAGGGCGCACACCACGTGCCGGGGCGGCTCGCGGCGCGCGAGCCAGTCGAGCGTCACGCCCTCGACCGACGCCAGCCAGCCGACGAGGACCGTGCGCGCGACGGGCGGGAGGTCGGTGCGCCCCCAGGCCGCCCGGGCCATCGCGGTGAGGAGCTGCTCGCGGACGCGGTCGCGAATCGCGAGGACGTCGGCGTCGAATCCGACACCGCCGGTCACGACAGCCCGGTAGGCGGCCTGGTGGTGCCGGGCGTAGCGGAGGTAGCCGTCGACGGTGTGGCGGACGCGCTCGACGGGCGGCAGGTCGTGGGTCGAGCCCGCGCGCTGGATGAGCTCGGCGACCGCGTCCTCGATGATGGCGAGGTAGTAGCCGCGCTTGCTGCCGAAGTAGTAGTAGATCAGGCCCTTGGCGACGCCCGCGTGCCGCGCTATGTCGTCCATGGACAGGGCGTCGTAGGACGTGTCGGCGAACAATTTCCGCCCGACGGCGATGAGTTCGGCACGGCGCGCCTGCGCCCGGTCGCTTCCGCGCTGTTGACTATCGTTCAAAATCGGCCCTAGTCTCCAACTCCACGGGGACATCCGCAGTATGGCACCGCCTGCACATCACGCACTTCCCTGAGTCGCGGGAGGAAGCAGTGAGCGGATCAGACCGAAATCTTCCGGAGGGCCGTACCGCCTGGAGGCGGTCCGCCCTGGTCGCGCTGCCGGCGGTGCTCGCGGTGGGCGCGATGGCCACGGGTATGGCGCAGGGTGTGCTGGCGGCCTCGTTCGCCGTCTCCGGTACGCACTTCCAGGTCGCGTCCGGCCGGCTGACCAGCGACGGGCTGGCCTCGTACGTGCACACCGACCGGTCCGCCGACGGCACGGGGCATCCGGTGGCGCTGCTCGGCATCGGGAACGCCCGGCTCACCGACATCTGCCAGGCCGCGTCCGTGCCCACCCCGCTCGGCAAGGTCACCTTCAAGCTGACGGCCGGCGGGCGGGCCGGCGAGGTGACGGCCAGTGACCTGGTCATCGACGGCGAGGACCTCGTCGGCGACGCGGAGTTCGGGACGGCGCAGATCGGCCGGGACGCGTCGACGCTCGACCAGGTGCCGGGCGTGAAGGGGGACGCGGGCGCGTTCGGGCTCCAGGCGGGGAAGGTCACGGTGGCGGGGGTCCGGTCGCACGCCTGGTCCGCCACCGGCGGGAACTTCCACCTGAAGGGCCTCAGACTCCAGGTGAACCTGGACGGCGACCAGTGCTTCTGAGGCGCCCGGCGTCGGCGCGGCTTCCGCACGGGCCGCTCCGCCGCCGCTTCCGGTCCTGGCGGCGGACCCGGCCTTTCTGGGCCGGCACCCTGCTCATCCTGGGCGGGGCCGAGCTGCTGGTGATCCCGTTGTCACCGGTGACCGTGCTGGTGAGCCTCGGACTGGGCGGACTGGCCGCCCTGGGCATCGGGCTGGCGCTGATCGCGGCGGGCCTGTTCCTGTGGTTCGTGCCGTCGGCGCGGCACTACGTCAGCGTCAACGCCCTGATCCTGTCCGTGCTGTCGTTCGCCGCCACCAACCTGGGCGGGTTCCTGGTGGGCATGGCGCTCGGCATCGCCGGCAGCGCGATGGGCTTCGGCTGGACGCCGCGGGGGGACCGTACGCTCGCCGTCGCCCTCCCGGCCGTCCTGCTGGCGGTCGTCCTCGCCCCGCCACCGCACCGCGCGGAGGCGTCCCCCCGGCGGCCGGACGCGCGGCTCACCGCCGCCGCCACTCCCCCGTCCGTCACCGCCGCCCGCTTCGCACCCCACGGTTTCACCCTGGCGGGGGTGGAACGCCTGCCGACGGCGAAGGGGCGGCTCAAGGTCATCGTCCTGCGCATGCGCGCCGCGTCACTGACGCGGTACCGGCTGCGGACGCGGGACGAACGGGCGGGCGGGGCACCCGGGCCGGGCACGCGGGTGGCGGCGGACGGCCAACTGACGCTCTCGGCCGGTTCGTTGGAGCTGAGCGGCGAGGTGACGCTCTACCTCACCCGATTCCGCGGATGCCTGGAAGGCCTCGTCTGCCTCACCTTCTCCCCCGACACCCTGCCCGCGCCGCCGGTGATCCCGCCCTTCGTCTTCATGACGGACGTGACGGCGGAACAGGCGCTGGTCACGGCGGATGCGATCCGGGCGGACGGGCTGGAGTTGCGGGCGCTGCCCGGGGTTTGAGGGGTGCGCGCGTAACCCCGCCGCACGAACAAGGCGTCCGGAAACACTCTCCCCGAGGCATACGCCGATCACCCGCCCCGGTAAACATCTCTGCCGTATGCCATCTGCCGCTGTCGAGGAGACCGTCTCATGCACCGCCGGATGCGGATAGCCGCCGCCACCGCCGCTCTCGCCCTGCTCGCTCTCACAGGCTGCGGCAGCGGGGGCGAGAATCATCTGGGCACTGTGTACACCGTGGAACCGCTCATGAAGGAACCCCTCGACCGCGTCGAGGGCCCGGCCGCCGTAGACCAGGGCAAACGGTTCTCGATCGCCGTGCTGCGCAACGTCTCGGCCCACCGTGAATGGAAACCTGCCGCGGCCCAGCCGCCCGGCGGCATCGTCCGGTCGGTGGGCAGCAGCTCGCACCAGACCGAGGAGGAAAGGGAGAGCGACGGCAGCGGATTCACCGTCTACTTCACCTACGAAGCCCTCAAGCCCGGCAAGACGGACCTCGTCTTCGCCAATCGCTGCGGAAACCCCGAGGAACGGTGCCACTCCCCCGGTGTTCTGCGCACTCTCACCTATCACATCACCGTCCGTTAGAAGACCCGCACCCCCCCTGACGGCTGACACGACGACCGACCGGAGCCCCGAGGTGTCGACGGCTGGCCTCGCGCGCCGGCGTCACCGCGCCCGTACCTCCGTCCGGCACGACACCCGGCGCGCACCGCGCCCGCGTCGCGCCCGGGGCGCGCGCCTACGCTGGGCCGGGACGCAGCCGTTCGTGACGGGCAAGGAGCCGCGCATGACCACCGTTCCGCTTGACCTCGCCTTCTTCCGCCGCTTTCTCGGCCGTGCCGTCGAGGTGGTCGTCGCCTCCGCCGACCGGCTGACCGAGCTGGACGCCGCCATCGGCGACGCGGACCACGGCGCCAACCTCAAGCGGGGCTTCTCCTCCGCCGCCGAGGCGGAGGCGGTGGTGGCGGCGGAGACTCCGGGGGCGCTGCTCACCGCCGTGGGGGCGCACCTGACGAACACGGTGGGCGGGGCGTCGGGGCCGCTGTTCGGCACGGTGTTCCGGCGGATGGGGAAGGTGCTGGGCGAGGACGCCGTGGTGGCTCCGGAGGCGTTGGGGCAGGGGCTTGCCGCCGCCGTGCGGAGTGTGCGCCGGCTGGGCGACTCCGCGCCCGGGGACGCCACGATGGTCGACGCCCTCCAGCCCGCCGCCGACGCCCTCGCCGCGGCCCTCGCCGACGGCGACGACGTGACGGCGGCGCTGCGGGCCGCCGCCCGGGCCGCCGTCGACGGCGCGGAGGCGACCGTACCGCTCCGCGCGCGGCGGGGCCGGGCCAGCTACCTGGGGGAACGGAGCGTCGGCCACGAGGATCCGGGGGCGGCCTCCTCCGCGCTGCTGGTCACGGCGCTGTACGAGGCCACGGATCCGGAACTCGCCCCGGCCGTACGGCCCTCGGAGACCCCGGAGACCCCGGACGGGCGCCGGGCCGATGCCGGCGGCGCCACGGACGGCGGCCAGGCGGCGGGAGCGGCGTCCTCGGGCGGGGCCGTGGAAGGCCCGCGGGACGCACCGGGCGTCTCCGGCGCGTCCGGCGCGTCCTCCGTCTCGGACGTCCGTCCCCCGGCCCCCGCCCGGGTCGGCGTCGTCCTCGTGTCGCACAGCCGCGAACTGGCCGCCGCCACGGCCGGGCTCGCCGCGGTGCTGGTGGGGACCGGCGATCCGGCGCCCGTCGCGCTCGCCGGCGGGCTGCCCGACGGAGGCGTCGGGACGAGCGCCGAGCTGGTCCGGGCGGCGGTCGCGGAGGCCGGGGCCGGGGCGGGCGTGGTGGTCCTCTGCGATATGGGCAGCGCGGTGCTCACGGTGAAGACCCTGCTCGGCGGGGGTGAGCTGACGGACGCCGGGGCGCCGGTCCGGCTGGTGGACGCCCCGTTCGTCGAGGGCGCCGTCGCCGCCGTGGTGACGGCCTCGGCGGGCGGCGACCTCGCCGCCGTGCTGGCGGCGGCGGAGGACGCCCGGACCTACCGCAAGGTGTGAGAGGCCGCGGCCCGTGCCGCCCGCCTCACCGCCCGAAGAGCTCGAACGCGACCGCGGGCCGGCCCCCGAAGCGCTCGCCCGCCGCCGCCATGTTGCCCTCCAGGAAGGTGCGGCAGTAGCGCTCGGGCTCCTCGTCCGTCAGCGCCTCGATGTACGTGCGGTGGCAGAGCAGCGACGCCACCGCGCGGTCGAGGCCGGCGCTCGCGTCCACCGCGTGGGTGGGCCGCGGCGAGCCGGCGACGGCGACGTAGCGCACCCCGTTCCACGGGGTGAGGCCGTCGTCGACGAGCTCGGGGAAGATCCAGCGGTTGCCCGCGTCCGCGACGGCGTCCAGGGTGGCCCGGCCGACGGCCCGGTGGTCGGGGGTGTTCCAGGCGACCCCGCCCCAGGTGTCGTGGTGGTTGAGGGTGAGGACGAGCTCGGGGCGGTGGCGGCGGACGGCGGCGGCGATGTCGCGGCGCAGCGCGGTGCCGTACTCGATGACGCCGTCCGCGTGATCGAGGAACTCGACGGTGTCCACGCCCACGGCGGCGGCGCTCTCCCGCTGTTCGCGTTCGCGCAACGGGCCGGCCTCGGCGGGGCTCAGGGTGTCGATGCCCGCCTCGCCGCGGGTCGCCAGGAGGTAGGCGCAGGTGCGCCCCTCGTCGAGCCAGGTGGCGATGGCGGCGGAGGCCCCGTATTCGAGGTCGTCGGGGTGGGCGACGACCGCGAGGGCGCGCCGCCAGTCGGTGGGCATGGGCTGGAGCTGGTCGGGGGTGGTGGCGGGGCGGTCCGGCATCGGTGATCCTCACAGGTCGGTGCTGGTCGGTGCTGGTCGGTGCTGGTCGGTGCTGGGCGGTGCGTGTTGGTGCTGGGCGGTGTCGGGCGGCCGGTGACAGCTCGGTACGGGTCGGTCCAGCCGATATGGGTCGGTACTCCGTACCGTCCGTGACGGCTCGGCGTCGGGCGGCCCGTGATCATCCGCACCCTATGCCGCACATCTCGGCCTCCGCCGGGAACCCGACCGGCGCGCGGGCCGACTACTGGTCAGGGCCCGCACCAGCGGTCCCCGCCCGAACGACCTCCTGGAGTGTTTCTCATGCGCCCTCGTGCGTGGTGCGGTGTGCTGGCCGCGGTGGCCCTGACGGCGACGGCCTGTGGCGGTGGCGGCGGCGGTAACGGCGGGGAGGCCGGGAAGGAGGGCGCGTCGGGCGGCTCGGGGGGCAAGGGCTTCCCCGTGACCGTCACGGACTGCGCGGGGTCGAAGACGACGTTCGACTCGGCTCCCAAGAAGATCGTGACGAGCAACGCCGCCGCCCTGGAGCTGCTGCTGTGGCTCGGTGCCGGCGACCGGGTCGTCGGTACGGGCTTCCCGCCCGGGAAGGGGGCCGTGCCGCCGCGGTTCGCCGACCAGGCGGCGAAGGTGCCCGTGCTCGGCAAGACCGTGATCCCCAAGGAGAAGATGCTGGCCTCGGGCGCGGACGTCTACATCGACTCGTTCTCCTCCGCGCGGAACATGGGCGGTGCCGCCCACGGGCCGAACCCGGAGGAGTTCAAGGCGGCCGGCATCAAGCACATCTACCTGAAGTCGACGGCGTGCGCGGCCAAGGCCACGTCCCCGCGCACCGACCTGTCGGGCATCGAGTCGGACATCGAGGAGCTCGGCCGCGTCACCGGCACCTCGGCGCGGGCCGCCGAGCTCGTCGCGGACATGCGGAAGAAGACGGACGGGGTCCGGGACGCGCTCAAGGGCGTTCCCGAGGACAAGCGGCCGTCGTACTTCCTCTTCGACTACGACGCCGGCACCAAGCAGCCGATGGCCGTGTGCAACCGGCAGGTCGCCAACGCCGTCATCACCCAGGGCGGGGGCCGGAACGTCTTCGCCGACTGCGACGGCGACTTCAAGCCCGTCGGCTGGGAGGACGTGGTGGCGAAGAATCCGGACTTCATCCAGCTGGCCGTGCGCAACCGGGGCGACGAGGAGGCCAACCGGAAGGCGTTCGACGAGGCGGAGGACTTCCTGAAGTCCTTCTCCGCGACGAAGGACCTCAAGGCCGTCAAGGAGGGCCGTTTCCTGCGCATCGGATCCGAGCGGACGACGATCGCCGGTGTGCGCAGCGCGGACACCGTGCGGGAGATCGCGCACGTCCTGCACCCGGACCGGGTCAAGTAGATGGCGACGCTCGCGGTGGCCGCGGAGGAACGGGAGAGCGAGCGCGAGCCGCGGACGTTCCTGGTGGCCGGTGTACTGGTCGTCGTGCTGGTCGTGGCACTGGTCGCCTCGGTGTGTCTGGGGTCGACCCGGGTGCCGGTGGGCGACGTGTGGTCGGCGGTGGTGCGGGGGGTGACGGGCGACGGTCTCGCGCCCGGTACCCACGACCTGATCGTGTGGCGGCTGCGGGTGCCGCGGGCGCTGCTGGCGGCGTTGGTGGGCGCGGGGCTGGGGCTGGTCGGGACGGCCACCCAGGCGCTGGTCCGCAACCCCCTCGCCGACCCCTACCTGCTGGGGATCTCCAGCGGGGCGTCGCTGGGGGCGGTCGCCGCGATCGTGCTGGGGGCCGGGGCCGGCGGGGCGTTCGGACTGGGCCTGTCGGCCGCCGCCTTCGCCGGGGCCCTGGCGTCCTTCGCCCTGGTGTGGGCGATGGCCCGGCGCGGCGGCGGCTTCTCGCCGCTGCGGCTGGTGCTGGCGGGGGTGGGCATCGGGCAGTTCCTGTCCGGGTTCACCCATTACCTGGTGCTCCAGGCGGGGGACGACCAGCAGACGCACGGGGTGCTGTTCTGGCTGATGGGTTCGCTCGGCGGCGCGCAGTGGTCGACGCTGACGGCGCCGCTGGTGGCCGTCGGGCTGGGGCTGGCGGCGCTGCTGGCCCGGGCACGGGCGCTGGACGCGCTGCTGATGGGCGACGAGACGGCGGCCGGCCTGGGCGTCGACGTGGGGCGGTTGCGCCGTGAACTGTTCGTCGTGACCAGTGTGCTGACGGGTGTGCTGGTATCGGTGTCGGGGGCGATCGGCTTCGTGGGGCTGATGGTGCCGCACGTGTGCCGGATGGTCGTCGGCGGCGCCCACCGCCGGCTGCTGCCCATCGCCGCCCTGTTCGGGGCCGTGCTGCTGGTGGTCGTCGACCTGGTCGCACGGACGGCCCTGCCGGACCAGGAGCTTCCGGTGGGCGTCGTCACCGCCCTGATCGGCGCCCCGACCCTGCTCTACCTGCTGGACCGCCGCCTGGAGAGGGGATAAGCCGCGTATGCGCATCGCCATAGAGGACCTGGAGGTCGCCCTTTCCGGGCGGACGATCGTCTCCGGCGTCCACCTGCTGGCCGAGGACGGCGAGATCGCGGGCCTGGTCGGCCCGAACGGCAGCGGCAAGTCCACCGTCCTGCGCACGGTCTACCGCTACCTCAAGCCGCACGCCGGACGCGTCCTGGTGGGCGGGACGGACATCCGCTCGCTGTCCGCCCCCGAGGCGGCGCGGCGGGTGGCGGCGCTGCCGCAGGAACGCGGCAGCGACTTCGAGCTGTCCGTCCGCGCGGTGGTGGCCATGGGGCGGACGCCCTACAAGCGGGCGTTCGCGGGCGAGGACCGCGCGGACACGGAGGCGGTCGCGGACGCGCTGCGGCGGGTGGGGCTGGAGGGGGCGGGAGGCCGGTCCTTCTCCGCCCTCTCGGGCGGTGAGCGGCAGCGCGTGCTCTTGGCCCGGGCGCTCGCCCAGGACCCTCAGGTGCTCGTCCTCGACGAGCCGACGAACCATCTGGACGTCCGGCATCAGGTCGAGCTGCTCGCTCTGTTGCGTGCTCAGCGGCGGACGACGCTGCTGTCCTTGCATGATCTGAATGCGGCGGCTTCGCTGTGCGATCGGTTGCATGTGTTGCACGAGGGGGCTGTGGTGGCTTCGGGGCCGCCTCGGGAGGTGTTGACGCCGGAGTTGCTGGCTGAGGTGTTCGGGGTGCGGGCGGCTGTTGTCGAGCATCCGCTGACGGGGGATCCGTTGATCGCCTTCGATCACCGGGCGGTGGCGGAGGCGGCCGGGGGCGGCGATGTGGCGGTGATCGCCGCCGCGGCGGGGTGAGTTGGCCCCGGTCCCGCCCCTTCCCGTTTCTTACAGGGGCTGCGCCCCCGCACCCCCGAAACCGCGCTCCGCGCGGTTGTCCTCAAACGCCGGACGGGCTGGAGTGGGCGCCCTATTCAGCCCGTCCGGAGTTTGAGGACCCCACCGCGTCAACAACGCGGCACCGACCCCCCGGACGCCAACGCCCGCAACGACTCCACCGCGTCCCCAAGCTTCCGTACCGGAACAAGGCGCAAGCCGGCAGGCGCCCCCGCCGAAGCCTCCGCGCACTGCGCCTTCGGCACCAGGAACACCCCCGCCCCGTCCCGCCCGGCGGCCTGCACCTTCAGCCCGACGCCGCCCACCGGCCCGACCGTCCCGTCCGGGTCGATCGTGCCGGTCCCGGCGATCGTCCGGCCGCCGGTGAGGTCGCCGCCCCGCCCGTCCCCGTCGAGCTTGTCGATGATCCCGAGCGTGAACATCAGCCCGGCGCTGGGCCCGCCGATGTCACCGAGGCTGAGGGAGACGCGCACGTCGGAGGGCGACCGGTGCAGGTACCGCAGAGCGGCCCGCACCGCCGAGTCCTGGGACTTCCTCATCTCCTCGACGTTGTGCTCCTCCGTCTCCTTGTCGGACTTCCCGGGCGGGAAGACGGAGTCGTGCGGCATGACCGTACGGTCGGTGCGGAACCAGTCCGACGCCACCTCGGGCAGCGTGATCTCCGCGTCCGGCCCGGTCGCGATGATCGAGACCATGCGCAGCTGGCCACTGGTCCGGCGGGCCTCGGCGCCGCTCAGCGTGATCACCGGCTTGCCCTGGTGGTCGCCGAGGACGTTCACCGTCCAGCCGGGTCGCGCGATCGTGAACGGCAGCGGCGCGAACGCGGCGGTCACCAGCAGCGCCAGGACGGGCACGGCGCAGAGGACGAGGGCGCGGGTGCGGCGGGACCACGCGAACGGAGACGGAAGTGGCATACCGCGAATCTAGTTCACCCTCGCCACTGCCGTGACGGCGCGCCCCGCCACACCCCCGAGAGGGCCGCCGCCTCACCTCAGCGCGTCGGCCACCTCCTTCGCCGCCTCCATCACCCGGGGCCCGACCCGGTGCGGCACGGCGTCGGTGAGCATGACGACGCCGACGCTGCCCTCGATGCCGCTCACGCCGAGCAGCGGAGCGGCGGCGCCGCTGGCGCCCGTCTCCAGTTCGCCGTGGGTCAGGGCGTATCCGGGGTTGTCGACCTCGCCCGCCCGGGCGGCGAGTATCGCCCGGCCGGCCGCGCCGCGGTCCAGGGGGTGTCGGAACCCGGCGCGGTAGGCGACGTGGTAGTCGGTCCAGGTGGGCTCGACGACGGCGACGGCCAGCGCCTCCGCGCCGTCGACGAGCGTGAGATGGGCCGTCGCCCCGACGTCCTCGGCCAGGGCCCGCAGCGCGGGCAGTGCCGCCTCCCTGACCAAGGGGTGGACCTGACGTCCGAGTCGTAGGACGCCGAGCCCGACGCGGGCCCGGCCGCCGATGTCCCGTCGGACGAGTTCGTGCTGCTCCAGGGTGGCGAGCAGCCGGTAGACGACCGTGCGGTTGACCCCGAGCCGGGTGGCCAGCTCGGTGACGGTCAACCCGTGATCGGTCTCGGCGAGCAGTTTCAGGACACGCAGTCCTCTGTCGAGCGTCTGCGAAGTCTCCGCGGTCACGACGCCCCCTCCTCCGATGAAAGGCGGGCTCTCGTCGCGGTGGGGTTGCGCTTCCGGTCCCGTCCGGCAGCGCGCGAGAGAGGCCGCCGGGTCGCTTGACGCATACGTTCCTTGACGCATACCACCGGCCGCGCTCCGCGGCGGCGCTGCCACGGGGCGTGTACGTGACCGGCACGGTAGCGAGCCGGTCCGCTCTCCGGAAGAGTCTGCCCACAATCCGGGCGCCGCGCAGAGTAATTGAGCAAGAGACGACCGGTGTTCCGGTCGTCGTGCTCCCCTCCGCGGGCGCCCGGACCGTCAGGTCACTTCATGCGCGTCGCCCACTCGCGCACCTTCTTGATGCGCTCGTTCAGCTGCCCGGCCGTGGCCTCGGCGCTCGGCGGCCCGCCACAGGTGCGGCGCAGCTCGGTGTGGATCACGCCGTGCGGCTTGCCGCTCTGGTGCGCGTAGGCGCCGACCAGGGAGTTCAGCCGCTTGCGGAGTTCCAGCAGCTCCTTGTGGGTGACGACGGGCCGGCGCTCGGCCGGCATCTCCAGCAGGTCGGCCTCCTCGTCGGGCTTCCGCCTGCTGTGCGCGATCTGCCGCGCCTGCCGCTTCTGGAGCAGCAGCTGCACCTGCTCCGGCTCCAGCAGCCCGGGGATGCCGAGGTAGTCCTGCTCCTCCTCGCTGCCGGGGTGGGCCTGCATGCCGAACTCGGCGCTGTTGTACAGCACCCGGTCGAAGACCGCGTCCGACTCCAGGGCCTCGAACGGCAGCATGTCCTGCTCGCCGGTGTCCTCGTCCTGCTGCTTCTCGGCCTCCGCCATTTCCTTCTCGGACTCGGCGTAGGGGTCCTCCTCGCCCTCCTTCTTGGGCTTGTCGAGGACGTGGTCGCGCTCCACCTCCATCTCGTTGGCGAAGCCCAGCAGCATGGGGATGGTCGGCAGGAAGACCGACGCCGTCTCGCCGCGCCGCCGCGACCGCACGAAGCGGCCGACCGCCTGCGCGAAGAAGAGTGGCGTCGAGATCGTCGTCGCGTAGACGCCGACGGCGAGCCGGGGCACGTCCACGCCCTCGGACACCATGCGGACGGCGACCATCCAGCGGGAGTCGCCCGCCGAGAAGTCGTCGATGCGCTGCGACGCCCCCGAGTCGTCGGAGAGGACGACGGTCGGGCCCTCGCCGGTGATCTCCCGGAGGAGCTTGGCGTAGGCGCGGGCCGAGTCCTGGTCGGAGGCGATGACGAGGGCGCCCGCGTCCGGGATGCTCTTGCGGACCTCGGTGAGCCGGCGGTCGGCGGCCCGCAGCACGTTCGGCATCCAGTCGCCGCGCGGGTCGAGCGCGGTGCGCCACGCCTGGCTGATCGCGTCCTTGGTCATCGGCTCGCCGAGCCGCGCCTCCAGCTCGTCGCCGGCCTTGGTGCGCCAGCGCATGTTGCCGCTGTAGGAGAGGAAGATCACCGGGCGGACGACGCCGTCGTTGAGGGCGTTGCCGTAGCCGTAGGTGTAGTCGGCGGCGGACCGCCGGATTCCGTCGTTGCCCTCCTCGTAGGTGACGAACGGGATGGGGTTGGTGTCGGAGCGGAACGGCGTGCCGGTGAGGGCGAGCCGGCGGGTGGCCGGCTCGAACGCCTCCAGGCACGCCTCGCCCCAGGACTTGGAGTCGCCCGCGTGGTGGATCTCGTCGAGGATCACGAGCGTCTTGCGCTGTTCGCAACGGTTGCGGTGCAGCATCGGGCGTACGCCGACACCCGCGTACGTCACGGCGACGCCGTGGTACTCGCGGCCCAGCGGGCCCGCGCTGTACTCCGGGTCGAGCTTGATGCCTATGCGGGCGGCGGCCTCCGCCCACTGCTTCTTCAGGTGCTCGGTCGGGGCGACGACGGTCACCTGCTGGACGACGTGGTGGTGCAGCAGCCAGGACGCGAGGGTGAGCGCGAAGGTGGTCTTGCCGGCGCCGGGGGTGGCGACGGCGAGGAAGTCGCGCGGCTGCTCCTGGATGTACTTCCCCATCGCGCCCTCCTGCCAGGCGCGCAGCTTGTTCGCGGTACCCCAGGGGGCCCGGCCGGGGAAGGCGGGCGAGAGGTGGTGGTTGGCTGTGGTGGTAGTCACGGTCTCCGTCGGCTGGATCGGGGCCTTGAGAAATCGGTAAACGACAACCGCGTCAGCCTACCGGGGGCCGGGGCGGGACCGTCCGCGTGCGCGGGCACCCAGACGGTCCCGGCCGGTCTCGACCGGTTCCGGACGGTTCCGGATGGTTTCCGGATCGGTTCGGTGAGCCCTGGTGGGAACGGGCGGCGGGCCCCCGGCCGTCAGCCGGCGAGCAGCTCCCGCAGCCGCCGTGAGACTTCCGCCACGTCCCGCTCGCGGCCGGTGGTGACGTCGAGGACGAGCCGCCCGGCGGCGTCGACGTCCCGGCGCAGCTCCACGCCGTGCAGGGCGAGGAACGACACGCAGGACAGCGAGGCGGTCCGCTTGTTCCCGTCGGCCAGCGGGTGGTTGACCGCCGGCCCCCGGAGCAGCGCGGCGGCCCTGTCGACCAGGTCGGGGTGCACCTCCTGCCCGTACATCTCCGCCGCCGGGCGGTGCACGGCGGACGCCGGCCCTCCGGCGTCGCGGACGACGACCTCGGTGTCGCCGGCACAGGCGCAGCCGACGACGAGGGTGTCTTCGAACGTCAGGTAGTCGGTCTCGGCGCCCGTGACGTCGGTGGCCTCGGTGGCTTGTGCGGTCCCGGCCGCCTCGTAGGCCCCCACTTGAGCCGGTCCGGCAGCTCGCGCCATATCTCCGCCTGCTGCCGGGCCGTCCGCCGGACGCGCGCCCGGCGGTCGGTCGCGGACAGGTACTCGTCCACCGCGCGCAGGACGGCGGCGTGCGGGCCGACGCCTTCCCGGCGGGCGTGCTCGCGCAGCGCGGACGCGCGGTCGTCGTCGAGGCGGAGGTTCAGGGACATGCCCGAACGCTGGGGGCGGCGGGCGGGAGGGGTACCGGTTTTCCGGGCGGGGGCGCCGCTCCCGCGGTCGTCGCTCTTCGGCTTGAGGGCACTCTTCGGCCCGGCGTCGCTCTGCGCGTCGGTACCGCTCATCGGCGCCGCTTCGCCCATCGGCGCCGCACCGCTCGTCGGCTACGCACCACTCGTCGCCTCGGCCCCGCCCATCGCCTCGGCCCCGCCCGAGGCGGTCACCCGGCCGCCGGTGGCCTCGCCCTCCGCCGGCCGCAGCCGGGTCGTGATCCAGGCGCCGGCCAGGGCCACCGCCGCCAGGGTCACGTAGACGGAGACGAAGGCGGCGGGCGGGGCCGCCGTGTCGGCCGCGTCCCCCTCCGTGGCCACGGTCCCGCCGCCGAAGGCGCCGAAGAGGACGCCGCCCGCGCCGACGAGGACGATGTTGCCGAGCGCGTCGGAGAGCTGGAGGGCGGCGGAGTTGACGCCCTCCTCGCCCGGGCGGGACAGGGAGAGGACGAGGATGCCGCTGCTGGAGATCGTCAGGCCGATGCCGTAGCCGCCGATGATCCACGCGACGGCGACCAGCCAGACCGGCACGCCGTCGACCAGCACCAGCGGCACCAGCGCGACGGAGACCGCGACGAGCACCATGCCCAGGCCCATCAGCCGCTGCCGGTGCCGCTCCAGCCCGGAACGGCTCTGGGTGAACGAGCCGAGGGCCCAGGCGAGTCCGCCCCCGGTCAGGGAGAGGCCGGCGGCCGTGGCGGACAGGCCGCGTTCGGTGACCAGCATCAGCGGGATGAAGCTCTCCGCGCCGAGGAACGCGCCGGCCGCGACGCCGCGCAGCAGCACCACGGACGGCAGCCCGCGCGCCGCCCGGAACGTGCCCTTCGGCACCAGCCGGACGATGGACGGCGCGAGCAGCGCCAGGCCGGCGGCGGCCGGGGCCAGGGCGATCCACGTGCGGTCCTGGCCGGCGTACTGGAGCAGCCCGGCGCCGCCGGCGACGGCCAGCGCGAGGAGGACGCGCCGCCGGTCCACGGCGCCGCCCCGGTCGTCCCGCGGCAGCTTCCGCAGGGCCGGCAGCATGATCAGCAGCGGCAGCAGGATCAGCACCGGGATCGCCAGGAACACCCAGCGCCAGCTCAGCCGTTCGGCGACCGACCCCGCGACCACCGGACCGACCAGGACGGGCACCACCCAGGCCGCCGAGAACGCGGCGAGGATCTTCGCCCGCAGCCGCTCCGGGTAGGCGCGGCCCACGACCACGTACATCGAGACGAGCACCAGGCCGCCGCCCAGCCCCTGCACGAAGCGGGAGCCCACGAACATCCACATGTCCTGCGAGCAGCCGGCGAGGACCAGTCCGGTGCCGAACGCGGCGATACCGGTGAACAGCGGCGCGAGCGGCCCGGAACGGTCGCTCCACTCCCCCGAGAGCGCCATGGAGAACAGGCTCGCCGTGAAGTAGGCGGAGAACGCGAAGGCGTAGAGGCCGATGCCGTCCAGCGCGCGGGCGGCGATGGGCATGGCCGTGCTGACCGCGCTGGCCTCGAAGGCGATGAGCGAGATGACGGAGATGATGCCGAAGGTGAGACCCCGGTAGCGGCGGCCGAGCACACCGCCCTCGTCGTCCGGCGGGAGCGCGGGCGGCGAAGCGGAGGAGGAACCGGAAGGCGGCGACGAGGGGGAAGCGGGGGAAGCGGTGCCTGGCGGAGGGGGTATGGAGTCGGCGGTGCTCATGTCAGGCAGCGTAGGGAGGGGCGTCCGGAACCGCCTCTGGCTCCGGAACGGGTTCGTCCTCATCCCTTCGCCCTACCTCCTGAGCCACACCGGCCCCGGCTACGGGCGGGCGGGCAGGCAGGGAGCACCGCCGTCGGCCCAGGGCCCGTCACGCCGTCAGCAGGACGCCCCCGTAGGACACCCCCGCGATGACCACCCACGAGCACAGCCCGAGCGCCGCGACCCGCCCCCCGGTCCGTATCAGCGAGGGCAGGTGGACCGCGCTGCCCAGCCCGAACAGGGCGGCGGCGAGCAGCAGTTCCTGGGCGTGCTGCGCGGCGTCGAGCACGCCGCCCGGCACGGCCCCGGTGCTGCGCACGGCGACCATGGCGAGGAAGCCGACGACGAAGAGGGGGACGAGCGGGGGCCGCTTCCCCTGGGCCGTTCCCTTCCCGGCGCCCTCCCCGGCGCTCTCTTCCACGGCCGCCGCCGCCCGCGCGTGGGCCCTCCGCCGGCTCACGGAGACGGCGACGGCCGCCACCAGCGGCGCCAGCAGCGCCACGCGCATCAGCTTCACCAGGACGGCCTCGCCGAGCGCCGCCGGACCGGCCGTCTGCGCGGTCGCCACCACCTGCCCCACGTCGTGCACACCGGCACCGACCCAGCGCCCGAACTGCGTGTCGTCCAGCCCCAGCGGGTGGTGCAGCAGCGGCAGTACGGCTATGGCGAGCGTCCCGCACAGCGTGACGAGGGCGACGGACGTGGCGACGTCCTCCTCGTCGCTGCCGGAGACCTCGCTGACCGCCCCGATCGCGGAGGCGCCGCAGATCGAGTAACCGGTCGCGATCAGCAGCGGCTGGTCGCCGCGCAGCCCGAGCCGGCGGCCGAGCCAGAGCGTGCCGAAGAAGGTGGCCGTGACGACCACGAGCACCATCGCCACCGTCGCCCAGCCGACCCCCAGCACGTCGCCGACGCTCAGCTTCAGCCCGAGGAGCACGACGCCGACGCGCATCAGCCGCTTCCCGGCGAGCGTCAGCCCCGGCCGGCCGGCACCCCGTACCCGGGCCTTGACGCCCGGCAGGTGGGCGGCGGCGATGCCGAGCACCACGGCCGCCGTGAGCATGGGCACGGCGGGGACGAGCCGGTGCGCCGCCCAGGCGAGGGCGACCCCGAGGACCGCCATGGCCAGACCGGGGAGCTTGCCGGGGGGCGCGGCGGCCGTTCCGGTGCGGGCGCCGCCCGGCCGTGCGTTGATCACCGCCATGACGGCTGCTCTCCCTGCCCTTCCTGTTCCGGTCCGTCCGGTCCCTGCGGCCCTTCCGGCCCGTCCGGCCATACGGACCGACCCGACGGATCGGAATGTCCCGACCGGCCCGGCTGGTCCGTCTTGCGCGGTCTCCGCAGCTTATGTGAGTGACTCACCGCGTCCGTCCGGGCCGACCGCTCCTCCCGGCGGGCCGGCCTCTCCTCCCCCGTCACAGCTCGTCGGCGGGCAGCCGGTAGACGCGCCGCACGCTGGAGCCCAGCCGTGCGATGTCCGCTCCGTAGACGTGGATCGAGATCGCGGTGGACGAGCACGCGTTGCGCACCCGGTGGATGTCCCCGGGGGGCGCGAAGCCGCAGACGTCGCCCTGCGCGTTGACGACGTCCTCGGTGGCGACGAGCCGGCAGCTCGTGCCGTCGGGGACGAGCCGGTAGCGGCGTTCGCTCTCCGCCCCCTGGTGGACGCCGGTGACGCACCACGAGACGTGGTCGTGGACGGACGTCTGCTGGCCCGGCAGCCACACCAGGGCGACGAGGGAGAAGCTGCCGTCCGGCTCCGCGTGCAGGATGTGCTGGCGGTAGCGCTCGGGGTCGCCCTCGCACTGCTCGGGGGTGAGCAGGTCGTCGGCGCCCAGGTGGGCGGCGAGGCGTTCGCCGACGAGGTAGGCCGTCGTGTCCGGCGGCAGGCCGCGGCCCACTGCCTCCCGGACGTCGTCGATGAGCCCGCGGAGGCGGGCGGTCGTCGGGGCTGCGGTAGGAGTGGTCATACGGGCAGCGTCGGGGCCGTGATCCATCACGTCCAACGACAGTTTGTTGGCCGGGTGCCAACCTCCGCTTATGGATCGCGCGGACGCGCCGGGCGGGGCCCGACGGCGGACGCCCTCGGGCGCCCGCTCAGCACCCCTCCCGCCGCGCCGCCGCGGCCTTGAGCTCGTCGAGGACCAGGGCGGTGGCGGGGACGCGCAGGTGATCGCGGAGGACGTACGCGGAGACCCGGCGGCGGGAGGCGGGATCGAGCGGACGTCCGGTGACGCGGTCGTGGCGCAGGAACGACAGCACGAGCCCCGGCATCATCGCCACCCCCAGCCCCTCGGCGACGAGGGACTGCACGACCAGGTTGTCGTCGGTGGTGAAGGCGATGTCCGGGGCGAAGCCGACCTCGGCGCACTCGTGCAGGAAGTTGGTGCGGCAGCGCAGGCAGCCGGCGATCCACCGCTCCTCGGCGAGGTCGGCCAGCCCCACGGCGCGGCGGCGGGCCAGCGGGTGCCCGACGGGGAGCAGCACGGTCAGCTGGTCCTCCAGCAGCGGGATCTCCGCCAGCTCGTCGGACACCTCGTCGTGCAGCCCGGGGTAGGTGAAGGCGAGGGTGATGTCGCACTCGCCGCGCACCAGCCGCCGGAGGGAGTCGGGCGGCTCGCCCTCCAGCAGCTCGACCCGTACGCCGGGGTGGTCGGCGGCGAGCCGGGCCAGCGCCTCCGGCACGAGGGTGGCGCCGGCGCTGGGGAAGGCACAGACCCGCACCCGCCCGGCGCGCAGCCGGGTCAGGGAGCTCATCTGCTGCTGGGCGACGGTGAGGGTGTCCAGGATCGTCTCGGCGTGGCGCGCCAGCGCCTCCCCCGCCTCCGTCAGCCGCATCCGGCGGCCGACCCGGGTGAACAGCGGGGTCCCGACGGACCGCTCCAGGGCCTTCATCTGCTGGGTGATCGCGGGCTGGGTGTAGCCGAGCACCCGCGCGGCGGCGGAGTACGAACCGGCCTGGACCACCGCGTGGAACGTCTTGATGTGCCGCGAGTCGAACACGCCGGAATCATAAGCGGAATTTGGGGTAGCGGGCAGATCCGGCTTGAATGACTTCTGGATCAACGGACCTTCGGGGCATGGTGGACATATGGCGGCTCACGCAGCTCACTCGGCACGTTACGTCTCGTACGACGCGGCGGAACTGGCCTACCGCGTCCTGGAAGCGCGCACCGCCGACGCCCCGGGCCCGCCGGTCGTCTGCCTCGCCGGCGGCCCCGGCCGGGACGCGGCGTACCTGGGCGACCTCGGGGGCCTGAACGCCCGCCACACCCTCGTCGTCCCCGACAGCCGGGGCACCGGCGACTCACCGCCGGCCGACGATCCGCGCGGCTACGCCTTCCCGGCCCTCGCCGAGGACGTCGAGGCGCTCCGCGGCCACCTCGGACTCGACCGCTTCGCCCTCCTCGCCCACGACGCCGGCTGCGCCACCGCCCAGGCGTACGCCGCCCTCTACCCGCACCGGGTCAGCCACCTCGTCCTCGTCGCCCCCGGCTCCCGCCTCCAGGGCGAACTCCCCACGGACGCCGAGGAGATCTTCGAGTCGCGCGCCACGGAGGACTGGTGGGTGGACGCCTACGTCGCCGTCCACTCCCTCGCCGACACCCACGACTTCACCGAGGCCCGCGCCCTCCTCCGGCGCGCCGCCCCCATGGGCTACGGCCGCTGGGACGAGCCCCAGCGGGCCCACGCCGCCACGGAGGACGGCCAGCTCCACCCCGTCCCCCGCATCGCCTTCTGGCAGGGCGTCGACGAACCGGCCCGCCGCGCCCTCCTCGAACACCTCCGCTCGGCCGCCTTCCCGCTCCTCGTCCTGACCGGCGACCGCGACGCCATCACCGGCGTCCGCGCCGGCGAACTCGTCGCCGCCTCCTTCCCCGCCGCGACCCGCACCGAGGTCCGCACGCTCTACGGCGTGGGCCACTACCCCTGGGTCGACGAACCGGACATGTTCCGCCCGATCGTCGAGGACTTCCTGGCGACCGACCACTGACTTTTTGGTCTCGCAGCCCGGCCCCCTCATGAACGGCGTGTGACCGCTGCGTGACAGCCGCCCGGACACCGTTGAACGGGTCGGGCGGCCCCGCCTATGGTCGTGGCGTCGGTACAACCCGGCCGTGTGCCCGAGTGGTTGAGGGGCTCGCCTGCAAAGCGAGTTACGCGGGTTCGATTCCCGCCACGGCCTCTCCTGTCAGTGCCCCGCCCACCGGATTAGGGAGGCGGGTGTCGTACGGGCCCGAGAGCCGGCGCAGCGGCGGGCGGACGGCAGCCGTCGCGTCGCGTTCGCCGCCGGAGCGAACAGGGCGACGTCGTCCGGGAGATGGACGGAGTGGCCGGCCACGGCGAGGACACGCACGTCACCGTCGTCACCGTCGCCGACAACGGGCGCAGCACGGAAGACACCATCGCGGTACAGATGGAGGGCGGCAGCGTGCCCGTCCTGTGAGTGGTGCGCCGCCGGAGGAATCCGGGCGCCTGAGTACCCGTACTCACGCGAAGCCCCCGCCGTCAGGCATCCGTACGGATGCCCGGGCCGGCTCCCCGCTCGTAGCGTGACGGGCATGACATCGGCCGACACCCACCAGGCGCCGGACGGCGCGTCGAGCGCCGGCACGGCTCTCCTGAAGATGCTCGGCGGCGTGGCCCTGTGGCTCTTCGCCGCGTTCACCTTCACGACCCTGCCCCTCTCCGTCATGGCGAGCGACGGGTGCGGCACCGGCGACACGCAGATGATCTGCACGGCCGCGGGTCAGAACGTCGTGTTCTGGACGCCGGTCCTCGGCGCTCCCGCCGCCGCCTTCCTCGGTACCTGGGGGCTGGTCTCCCGCCGGGAGAACGCACCGCTGGCCTGGATGGCCGCCCTGATGATGCTGATGGCGACGTGGTTCGTCGTCCTCTCGATCGCGCGGTGACGGCCGGGGGGACGCCCCTGCCCGCGCGCCACCGCCCACGTGCCCCCGCCTGCGCGGCTCCGGACGCCCGCCTGGAGAATCGGCGGCGCAAGAGGCGACCTCGTGTGCGCCACCCCTCCTCGCTCGGACAGGCCGTCACCCCATGGATCCCCTCGCCACCGGCGACCCCCTCCGTCTCGGCCCCTACCGTCTCGTCGGCGTGCTCGGCGCGGGCGGCATGGGCAAGGTGTACCTCGGCCGGGACGCGGCCGGGGCCACGGCAGCCGTCAAGGTGCTGCACCCGGAGATGGCCCACGACCCCCACATGGCACAGCGCTTCGTGCGCGAGGCGCAGGCCGCGCAGGCGGTGACGAGCGCGGGCGTGGCACGGGTGCTGGGGGCGTGGACGGAGGGCGGACGGCCGTGGATCGCCACCGAGTTCCTGGCCGGGCCGACCCTGACCGAGGCCGTGGAGCGGCACGGGCCGTTCGACGAGGCGGGGGTCAGGGCGCTGGGCGCCGCCCTGGCGCGCACCCTCGGGGACATCCACGCCGCCGGCCTCGTGCACCGCGACATCAAGCCGTCCAACATCGTCCTGACGTCCTCGGGCCCGCGCGTCATCGACTTCGGCATCGCCCGCCCCGAGCACGGCCTCACCCTCACCACGACCGGCACCAACCCCGTCACCCCCGGGTACGGCGCCCCCGAGCAGGTGCTCGGCCGGCGCGTCGGACCGCCCGGTGACGTGTTCTCGCTGGGGGCCGTGCTGGCCTTCGCGGCCACCGGCCGCCGCGCATACGACGGTACGGACGTGGCGTCCGTCCAGTACAAGGTCGTCCACGAGGAGCCGGACCTGGCGGGCCTGACGGCACCGTTGCACGCCCTGATCGCGCCCTGCCTGGCCCGCGAGCCGGAGCACCGCCCGCAGCCCGCGCTGATCGTCACCGCCATGGCCCCGCCGAGAGGCGCGGACCGCGTCTGGCGCCGCGGCCCCCTCGCCGCAGACGTCACCCGGCGCGAGACCGAGGCCCGGAAGCTGGCCACGCTCACCGGTACCACCGCGGCCGCCCCGGGCCCCGGCCTCTCACGCCGTCGGCTCGTCACCGCCCTCGTGGCGGGCGGCGCCACGGTGGCGGCGGCGGGCGGCACCGGCGCGTGGTGGTTCCTCCGCGACGGCGGAGCGTCCGGGCGCGAGGCGCTCACCGGCGATCCCGCGCCCCCGCCCCGGCCCTGGGACGCGAAACCCCTGACCACCGGCCAGTACGAGGAGGGCCGCCCGCCGGCGGAGCTGTGGGGGCCGGTCACGACCTTCCCGTTCGCCCCCGCCCCGCTGCCCGTCGGCGCGTTGGTCGTCACCATGACGGGCGACGGCGTGACGGCCCTCGACGTCCGGAACGGCACGCCCAAGTGGCAGGCCAAGAGCGAGCCGTACGGCCGCTTCGCGGGCGGCTCCGGCATCGTGGCGGCCCCGTTCGACCGCGGCCGGCTCGTCGGCCTGGACGCCGCCACGGGCGACGAACGCTGGAGCGCGGCCGTCGACGCCGACCACGTCCTCGCCATGGACGGCGAACGGGTGTACTTCGTGGACGGCGCGGCGGCCATGCGCCCCGACCGGCTCGGCGCCTTCGACCTCCGTTCCCGCACGGTCCGCTGGACCGTCCCCCACCCGGACCGGACCCCGTCCCACGGCGAACCCGCCCTGGTGGCCACCGGCCGCGACCGCCTCGTCGTCCACGGCAGCGAGGGCTCCGTCCACGCCCTCGACGCCACCACCGGCCGCACCGTGTGGAAGACCGCCCAACGCCCCGACGCCCACCAGGCGGTCCAGCCCGCCGTCCGCGACGACATGGTGTACCTCGGCGGCAAGACCCTCGCCGCCCACCGCCTGGAGGACGGCGAGAAGCTCTGGTCCCTCCCCTCCGCCTCCTACCGCGTCAGCGCCACGGTCTCCGGCGGCAAGTCCTCCTACCAGGGTTGGTCGGCCCCGACCGTCGACGGCTCGTTCCTCTACGCCGTGGACGCCCCGCGCCTGTACTGCCTCGACCGCCGCACCGGCGCGACGGTGTGGACTCACGACCTGGAGGACGGCTCCTACCCGCCCCTCACCGCCCCCGCCGTCCAGGGCCGCACCCTCTGGATCGCCACGGGCGGCACCAAGTCCGCCGCCTTGGCCCTCGACAAGCGGACCGGCAAACCCCTCTGGTCCTACACCTGGCGCGGCAGCGTCTCCCCCTGGCTCGTCGGCTCGGGCAACCGCGTCTTCCTGTCGGCGGACGGGGGCCTGACGGCTATGCCGGTGGTGTGAGGCGGCGCCGCCGCGCGACGAGGACGCCCGCGCCCCCCGCCCCGACGACCAC
>NZ_JBPQTX010000099.1:0-22056 GCF_051386555.1 Streptomyces sp. URMC 126 | reverse complement strand
CGCGGACGCCGGGCCCGCCGCCCGGCGTCCGCGCCCGTCAGGACGGCCGGTCCGGGTGGCCCGGGACTCTGCCGCCGGACGACCGCTCCTCCCCGGCCGGGGCCGGGGGCGGCCACCGGGCCGTTCAGGCCGGCGGTTCCCCGTCCGCCGTGGGTTCCCCGTCGGCCGTCGGCTCCTCGCGCAGTCGGGCGCCCGCCGCCGAGGCCAGGACCGTCTCCACCGTGTCCGCGTCCTCCGCCCGCTTGTCCTCCCGGTAGCGGACGACGCGGGCGAAGCGCAGGGCCACGCCCGCCGGGTAGCGGGTCGAGCGCTGGAGCCCGTCGTAGGCGATCTCGACGACCAGCTCGGGGCGGACCGTCACCGTCCACCCGTCGTCGCGCACGGCCAGCTCGCCCAGGCGCCGCGTCTGCCACTCCAGCATCGCGTCCGTCATGCCCTTGAACGTCTTGCCCAGCATGGCGAACGAGCCGTCCGGCCGGCGCGCGCCCAGGTGCAGGTTGGACAGCTTCCCGGTGCGCCGGCCGCTGCCGCGCTCGACGGCCAGCACCACCAGGTCCAGGGTGTGCACGGGCTTCACCTTCAGCCAGGAAGCGCCCCGCCGGCCCGCGGTGTACGGCGCGCCCAGGGCCTTGAGGACCACGCCCTCGTGGCCGCGCCGCAGCACCTCCGCGGCGAACGCCCGGGCCGCCGCCCGGGTCTCCGCGTCCGCCGGGTCGGCGGCGACCAGCCGGCGGACGCGCAGCGGCTCGGGCACCACCCGGGCCAGCTCGGCGTGCCGGTCCGCCGTCGACAGCTCCAGCAGGTCGCGGCCGTCCACGGCCAGCAGGTCGAAGAAGACCGGCGACAGGGGCAGGCCGCCCGGCGAGCCGGAGCGGGTGCCGACCCGGCTCGCCACGTCCTGGAACGGGTGCGGCCGGCCGGCCGCGTCCAGGGCGATCACCTCGCCGTCCAGGACGGCCGAGGTGACGGGCAACTCCAGGGCGGCGGACGTCAGTTCCGGCAGCCGGTCGGTGATGTCGTCCAGGGTGCGGGTCCAGACGCGGACCTCGGCGCCGTCCCGGTGCACCTGGACGCGGATGCCGTCCAGCTTCTCCTCCACCGCGCACGGCCCGAGCCGGTCCAGCCCCTCGTCGACGTCCTTGGCCGTCTGCGCGAGCATCGGCTGCACCGGGCGCCCCACCCGCAGCCGGAACGCCTCCAGCGCCGGCGGGCCGTCCGCCAGCAGGGCCCGGGCCACCGTGCCCAGCGAGCCGCCGAGCATCACCGCCCGCCGCACCGCGTCCGGCGCCGCGCCCGTCGCCGCCGCCAAGCCCTCGGCGGCCAGCGCGTCCAGGGCGCCCTGCCGCAGCTCGCCGCCGATCAGCCGGAGCAGGAAGCGCTGCTCCTCCTCGGTGGCCCGGGCCAGCAGCGCGTCCAGCCGCCGCTTCCGCTCGGTCTGCGCCCCCTTGCCGGCCACCGCCGCGATCGCCGTGAGCGCGGCGTCCACCTCGGCGACGGTCAGCGAGGGCGCCGCCGCCGGCGGGGGCGGGTTCCGCAGGGTGCTCCAGCCGAGCCCGGTCCTGCGCTGCGGCAGCCGGCCCGCCAGGTACGGCACCACCAGCGGCCCCTCGTCCGGCTCGGCGTCCCGGAACAGCCCGGCCAGCAGCGCGACCTTCGCCGACCGCGCGCGGACCGCCGCCACCTCGGCGGACACCCGGGCGAGCTCGGCCAGCAGCATGCCCCCATCCTGCCCCGGGACCGGCCGGGCCGCAGTCCGGGGTCGGGCGCCGTGCCGGTCCCGCGAGCGGCCGGGGCGACTTCCGGGAAGGTCAGGCGCCGTGCCGCTCCCAGAAGGCGCAGTGGTGGACCGCCGCCGCGTCCACCGGCCGGCTGCCGCCCGCCCCGGGGGCCAGCCACCGTACTCGCGGCCGCGGGCCGTCGTAGCGCGGCCACCCGCCGCCCGGGGCGGAGGTCCGCGCGAACCGCGTCCACGCGTCCGTCATCCGCGCCGACAGCGCGCGCTGAGCGGCCGTGAACGGCGCCCGGACGTCGAACAGGTAGGTCAGCTCGAAGCCGTGCGCCGCCCCGTAGGGCACCTCGGGGACGGTGGGCAGGCCGAAGACGTTGGGCGCGTTCCGGTCGGCGAAGTCGTACCCGTACACCGGCGTCCGCGCGGCCAGCAGCCGGTTCGCCCGCAGGGTGGTGCAGGTCCAGGAGCGGTCGGTGAGGACGGCGGCCCAGGCGAGGGCGGGCGTGGGGAAGTCGCGGGCCGGGTAGCGCCGTTCCACGGCCGCCGCCGCGTCGCCGAAGGACCCGCGCAGCCGCTCCCGGTAGTCCCGCTCGGTCCGGACGGGGAACGCGGCGAACGCGTCGGCGACGAAGTACCGCATCTCGTCGCGGTTGGTGCCCTGGACCACCGGCACCCGCCGGAAGCGGCCCGCCCGCAGGGCCCGGCCCGGCTCCTCCGGCAGCAGCCGGTTGCCGTATGCGACGAGGGAGAACGCCCGCATCAGCTCGGGCGTCGCGAGCCTGGCGGCAGGCAGCGCCCGCAGGCAGCGCAGGGCCTCCGCCCCGCCCCCGCAGCCCAGCCGCCGCGCCGCCGCGTCACCGGCCGCGCGGACGGCGCGCTCCGGCGCCCACGGCGACCACGCCGGCGAACCCGGCACCACGGCCCCCTTCGGCATGCTCGTCAGACACGACCCGCTCTGCATCACCGCCCGCCGGAACAGCCCGGCGGAGGACGGCGCGACGAGGTGCGCGCAGGTGCTCAGGGCGCCCGCCGACTCGCCGAAGAGGGTCACCTGCCCGGGGTCGCCGCCGAAGCGTCCGGCGTTGTCCCGGACCCAGCGCAGCGCGGCCTGCTGGTCGGCGAGGGTGAGGTCCGGCGCCCCGCCCAGCCCGGGGTGGCCGAAGAGGCCGAAGACGCCGAGCCGGTAGCCGACCGTCACCACCACCGCGTCCCCGCGCGTCGCCATCCGCCCGGCCGGATAGTCGGCGGCCGAGCCGGTGACGAAGGCGCCGCCGTGGATCCACACCATCACCGGCCGGCCCCGGGCCGGCGCCCGTCCGGCGGGCCGGGTGACGTTCAGCCGGAGGCAGTCCTCGGAGCCGAGGAGCGCGCCGGTCCGCAGATCCGCCTGCGCGCACCGGGGACCGGGCGACCCCGCGTCCCGCACGCCCCGCCACGGCCGGACCGGCGCCGGGGGCCGCCAGCGCCGGGGGCCGGTGGGCGGCTGGGCGTACGGGATGCCCTGGAAGGTCTCGTACGCCCCGTGGGCCCGCCCCTTGACGGCCCCCTGCGCGGTGCGGACGACGGGATCGGCGCGGCGGGGCGCGGCGTCGGCCGGGCCGGGGGCGAGCGCGGTGGCGCAGGCGAGGAGGGCGGCCGCGGCACCGGCGCGCAGGGCGGCGCGCCGGCGGCCGGCGGGGCGGGAAGGGGGCATGCTGACGCTCCTTCGACGGAAGGCGGCACCGGTCATACGAGACTCGCCGGGTGCGCGCGTGCTTCCGGGGATCCTTCCCACCGGCCGTGCCCCGCACGGCACAAGGGCATCATCGATCGGCGCGAACGGCCGAACGCACTACCCCGTGCGCGCCGCCTCGCGCTCCCGTTCCCGCCCCGCCGCGTCACTGATCCGCAGCAGCAGGGCGATCATCAGCCAGTTGGCGACCAGCGAGGAACCGCCCTTGGCCAGGAACGGCAGGGCCTTGCCGGTCAGCGGGATCAGCCCCATGACGCCGCCGGCCACCACGAACACCTGGAGCGCCAGCGCCGCCGCCAGCCCCACCGCCAGCAGCTTGCCGAACGGGTCGCGGGAGCGCAGCGCCGCGCTCAGCCCGCGCTGCACCAGCAGCGCGTAGACGAGCAGCACCGCCGTCAGCCCGGCCAGCCCCAGCTCCTCGCCGACCGTGGTGAGGATGAAGTCGCTGCGCCCGGCGAACCCGATGAGCTCCGGGTGGCCCAGGCCCAGCCCGGTACCGGAGAGGCCGCCGCTGCCGAACGAGAACAGCGCCTGCGCGGCCTGGTCGGAGATCAGCCCCGGCGGCCGCTGGTCCTTGGGCAGGTAGATGTCGAAGGGGTGCAGCCAGGCGACGATGCGGCCCTTGACGTGCTGTTCCGTCGAGCCGACGGCGGCGGCCCCGACCACGGCCATCAGCAGTCCGCACAGCACCCAGCTGGTGCGTTCGGTGGCCGCGTAGAGCATCACCACGAACAGCCCGAAGAAGATCAGGGAGGTGCCCAGGTCCCGTTCGAGCACCAGTACCAGCAGGCTCAGCACCCACACGGCGAGGATGGGCGCGAGCTGCCGGCCGGGCGGCAGGCGGAAGCCGAGGACCTTGCGGCCGGTGAGCGCGAGGGCGTCGCGGTGGGCGACCAGATAGCCCGCGAAGAAGATCGCGATCATGGTCTTCACGAACTCGCCGGGCTGGAACGACAGCGGCCCCAGGAAGATCCACCGCTTGGCGCCGTAGGTGTCCCCGGGGAACGCGGCGGGCGCCATCAGCAGGATCAGCGCCACGGCCATGGTCAGGTAGATGTACCGCTGGAGCCACCGGTGGTCCCGCAGCGTCACGAGGACCCCGACGCAGACGGCGACGCCGATGACCGTCCAGAGCAGCTGGCCGGGCGCGGTGCCGGGGGAGTGGTACCGGGCGGCGTAGGCGTGGTCGAGCCGGAACAGCAGCACCAGGCCGAGGCCCGACAGCAGGGTGGCGAGCGGCAGGATCAGCGGGTCGGCGTGGCGGGCCCACCGGCGCAGCACCAGGTGCGGCACCAGGGCCAGGCACACCATGGCGCCGGCGAAGCCCGGCAGGCCGTCGGGGACCCGGCCCTCCGTGGCCAGGCCCGCGTACAGATAGCCGAGGACGCTGACCGCGACGGCCAGACAGAGCAGCACCGCCTCGTGCCGCCGGCGGCGTCCGCGGGCGGCCGGGAGCGCGGCGGGAACCTCGTCGCCGCCGTCCGCCACCCGTACCGGTTCCACGCTCACACCCGTCATGATGATCGACCCGGGGCGCGGGAAACCCGGGAGGGCTCACGATTCCTTCGCAATCCGGCGACTCCCGTCCCATCCTCGACATTCGCTATGTGCACGCCACCAGCGTCACATATCCGACAAGGAGGACTGCTCTCCGGCGCTCCGTGGTAGCCCTGCGTCATGATCGGGTCGCCCAGGGTGGCCCATGGGCCGGTTACGCCCCTCGGGGCCGCCCCGGTGGCGTAACCGGCCCGGGGCGGTACGGGTTGACCCCTCGGCGGCGCGCGGTCCCCGGGCGCCGCTGTCCACCGGGTCCGCGGCGCGGGCCCCTCGTGACAGGACGGAGAGTGGTTCATGAGCAAGCGCCAGAAGGGCCGCAGGCACCGCCGGGTCAACCGGACCCCACGGCCGGTCGGCGGCTCGTCCCGCCCGGAGAGCCGCCCGGAGGCCCGCAGGGAGCCTCGGCCCGAGGTGCGGGCGGAAGCCCTGGCGGAGGCGCGGCCGGAGGGTTCGGCGGGGCCGGAGGGTTCCGTGCGGCCGGAGGGCTCGGTGCGGTCGCGGGTGAAGGCGGCCGTGGAGGGCCGGGCGGGAGTCCGGGCCGGGGTTCGTGGCGAGGCCGCTGCGGACGCCTCCGCCCAGGACCTGCCGGGCGCCGGAACCGGGGCTTCCGTGGACGCGCGGGCCGGTGGTCGCCCGGCGGGCGTGCCCGGGCTCGGCCGGCACGAGGCCCGCACCTGGGACGGGCTGCGGTCGCGCGGAGCCGACGGAGCGTCCGTCGACGACCTCTGCGCGGCCGTCGGCTACCAGCCGCGCACCATCCTCAAACACGTCACCGGGCTGGCCGGCCACGGGCTGGCGGAGCAGCGCGGCGACCGCTGGTACGCGCGGGCCGGCGAGGGGGTCCTGGCCGGCGCGCAGGGCGGCTGACCCCGTCGCGGCGGTCGCCCGCCGGGCCATTCGTTCATCCGCCCGGGTGAATACCCGTGAACCCATGCGGTGCCGAGGTCTGATGATCTACTCTCGCCCGCATGCCCGACATGGATGAGATCATCGGACGGATCCGCCGTGACATGGACACACAGCTGCGGAAACGCGCGCGGCGGGCGCTCGGCGAGGGAGTGGACCGGGCCGGCTGGGCCGCCGAGGCGGGCTCGCCCCCGCCGGGCGTGACCGCGCCCCCGGCGCCCGGGGGCGCGGAAGCGGTGGCGGCCGCCGCACGGCGGGCCGCCGGTGAGGGCGCGGGCCCCGCGGAGATCCTGACGCGCTGACGGAACGCGGCCGCGTGCGGCGCGTTCCTCGGGTGAACGCGGTACGGGCCCGCGCGGCCGCCTGGGGCGGTCGCGCGGGCCCGGTCGTCCGACCGCGTCGCCGTGGGCCGGGGCCGGGCGGTCAGGGCCGTGTCCCGGGCCCGGCCGGATCGGCGCGGGTGCCCGCCGGCCGGTCAGCGCCGGGTACGGGCCCGGCTCGCGCCCATGCCCGCCAGGGCGAGGGCGACCACACAGCAGAGGGCGCCCACGATGACGTTGCTGACGTTGGCGCCGGTGGTGAACGAGTGCCCCGACACGACCCAGGGCGAGATGATCGTCCAGACGCCGATGGCCAGGGCGGCCCAGCTCATGGCGTGGGTGCGTTCGTAGGCCGATCCGAAGCCGCCGACCAGGAGGGCGAAGGCGACACCAGTGATCAGGTTGTTGGCGGTCAGGGTGGAGAAGCCGTTGAAGCCGACGATCCAGGGCGAGGCGGCCAGGTAGACGCCGCACAGCAGGGCGAGGGCCTCCACGGCTTGGGCGGCGGGCTGCGCCGTCGTCTCCTCGGAGTGGGCGCGGAGCGCCATGATGTCCGGGTGCTGGTCGATCCGGGGTGACGTAGGGGCGGTCACGTCAGCCACCTTCCTTCCCAAACGAGGATTCGGACCTTCTTGTAGTTTAACCGGATTGGCGGCAACTTCACCTGAAAGGAGTTGTTCGTCCTCTTTTGCAAGGTTCACCGGAAAGGCGGACGATGGTCCGTTCCGGTGACGCGCCCCCACCGGCGCGTACCGGACGGATGTGCGGGGAAGGCATTGCCTTCCGGGGCCGGAGCCCCCGGCCCATCGCACGGCACCTCAGGGGGAGGTACCACCCATGGACAACCCCACAGGGCAGGAAGAGCGGATCCAGCCGCGCATACCGGCCCTCGACACGACGACGGGCCCCACACCCGTCGGCCCGCCCGCCCGGCGCGCCGCCCCGCGCGGCGAGTACGACACGGCGGGCGACGACGACGATCCCGAGCCGCACATCATCCGTGGCACGGACTGACACCACCGGCGGACCCGGCCACCGGGCCCGCCGGCGCGGGCGGCCCGCCCGCACCCGGTGAGGGCAACGCTCACGGCGCGTTCCCCGGCCGGAAAGATCCCCGTGACCCGCGGCTCGCCCGGACCGCCGACAACAGCGGTATGCGCGTCGCCATCGTCACCGCGTCGTTTCCCCCGGACGTCAACGGCATCGCCCACCAGACCTGGGAGACCGCCCGGCAGCTGGCGCTCAGTGGCCACGAGCCGCTGGTCGTCGCGCCCGCCCGGCCGTCCGCCCGGTGCGCGGGCGGCACCTCCGGCGAAGGGCGCGCACCCGTCGTCCCGTTCGTCCCCGTAGTCCGGCTGCCCACGCTGCCGCTGCCGGGACACCCCGCCGCCGTCCGCCGCCCGCCGCTGCCCGGCCGAGGGCTGGCCCGGGCGCTGGCCGCCCACCGGCCGCACGTCGTCCACCTGACCGCGCCCGGCCTGCTCGGTGCGCGCGGCCTGGCCGCCGCCGCCCGGCTCGGCGTCCCCGCCGTCGCCGTGCACCTGGCCCCGGCCCCCGAGCGGGCGTCCGCCGAGACCGCCGCCCGGCGGCGGGCCCGCGCCCCGCACACCGTCGCCGACCGCGTCCTCGCGCCCTCGGCGGAGACCGCCCGCGCCCTGGCCGGCCACGGCGTGCCCGGCGCCTTCCTGTGGCCGCCCGGCGTGGACGTGGAACGCTTCCACCCCGACCGCCGCGATCTCGAACTGCGCCGGGCGCTGGCCCCCGGCGGGGAGCTGCTGGTCGGTTACGCCGGCCGGTTCGTGCCCGCCAAGCGGCTGGAGCTACTGGCCCCCGTCTGCGCCCTGCCCGGCGTACGGCTGGTGCTGGCCGGTGACGGCCCGTCCGCCGCCGGCCTGCGGGCGGCCCTGCCCGGAGCCCGCTTCCTCGGCTGCCGCCGGGGCGACGACCTCGCCCGGATCCTGGCCTCGCTCGACGTCTTCGTCCACCCCGGCCGCCGGGAGGCCCACTGCCACACCGTCCACGAGGCCCTCGCCAGCGGCGTCCCCGTCGTCGCCCCCGCCGCGGGCAGCGCCTCCGGCCTCGTCCGCCACGCCCGCACCGGGCTTCTCGTCCGCCCCGACGACGCCCGTGCCCTCGCCGAGGCCGTCCTCGCCCTGGAAACGCGCCGTCGCCGCGTCGAGTACGGCCTGGCCGCCCGCGCCTCCGTCCTCACCCGCACCTGGCCGGTCGCCGTCGGCGAACTCCTCGACCACTACCGGGAGGTGGCGAGGGGTCCGCGGGCGCGGGTGGGCGGGTGAGGCGGACATCCGGGCGGTCGACGTCCGGTGGTTGTCCTCCGGCGGTTGTCCTCCGGTGGTCGTCCTCCGGCGGGCAGCGGGCAGCGGGCGGCGGGCGGCGGGCGCGGCGTGGTTCGGGCGGTGTCGGTGCCGCTCGCGAGTCCGTGAGTCCGTGAGTCCGCGAGTTCGTGAGGCCGTGAGGTCGTGAGTCCGCGAGTCCGCGAGGCCGCGAGGCCGCGAGGCCGTGGGGCCGTGGGGCCGAAGACCGTGGGGCCGTGAGGCCGCGAGTCCGTGAGTCCGTGAGTTCGTGAGTCCGCGAGGCCGCGAGGCCGTGGGGCCGTGGGGCCGCGAGTCCGTGAGTCCGTGAGTTCGTGAGTCCGCGAGGCCGCGAGGCCGTGGGGCCGTGGGGCCGTGGGGCCGCGAGACCGTGGGGCCGTGAGGCCGCGAGTCCGTGAGTCCGTGAGTTCGTGAGTCCGCGAGGCCGTGAGTCCGCGAGGCCGTGGGGCCGCGAGGCCGTGGGGCCGTGGGGCCGCGAGGCCGTGGGGCCGTGGGGCCGCGAGACCGGGTGGCCGTGAGTCCGCGAGACCGGGTGGCCGGGCGGCCGGTCTCGGGGGCCGGACGCCGTCCGGCACGTGGTGGCCGTGCGCGGCACGGCGGGACCGGGGTGCTCGGGAGGGCCGACCGGGCCGCGGCCGGTGTGTGGTGGAGGCCCGGGTCCGGCCGGCGGTGGCGCCTAGGGTGCGCGGCGCGATCCGGGGCGCGCGGCGGGAGGCGCTTTGGGGCGGTGGGCCGGGCCTCTCCCCGCGGTTCCCCGCGGTTCCCCGCGAAGTCCCTCGGGCTCATCCGGCCCGGGACGCCGCCTCGCGGCCTCGTCCCGCCTGCCGTGTACCGGCCGCGCCGGGGCGTCCGCGGCACGGCGTCTGGTGACCGCCGGGCCGACGGACGCCCCCGCGGACGGCAGGCCGCCCGCTCAGCCTCCGCGTACCACCGCGAAGCGGACCGGTGTCCCCGGGACCGCCTGTGCCGCCGCCGCGAGGGAGGGTTCGGGGACGACGCCGACGACCGGGTAGCCGCCCGTTGTCGGGTGGTCGGCGAGGAAGACGACGGGGCGGCCGTCCGGGGGGACCTGGACCGCGCCCAGGACCATGCCCTCGGAGGGCAGTTCGCCCGGGGCGGAGCGTTCCAGGGCGGGGCCCTCGGTGCGCAGGCCGATGCGATTGCTCGCGGACGACACCCGGTAGGCGCCGCGCGCCAGGGCGTCCAGGGCCGTCGGGGCGAACCAGTCGGCGCGCGGGCCGGGGACGAGGGGCAGCACCAGCGCGTCGGCGGGGGGCGCCGCGCAGGGGACCGCGTCGACGGGGGCCGGCGGGCCGCAGGGGGCGCCGAGCGGGAGCACGGCGCCGTCCGTCAGCGGCTCGGGGCCGAGGCCGGAGAGCAGGTCGCGCGAGCGGCTGCCGAGGACCGGGGGGACGGCCACGCCGCCCGCGAAGGCGAGGTACGAGCGCAGCCCCGCGCGGGCCCGGCCCACGTCGATCACCGTGCCCGCCGGGACCCGCACGGGCGCGCCCCACGCGGCCGGCCGGCCGTCCACCCGTACCGCGCAGGGCGCTCCGGTGACCGCGAAGGTGACGGCCGCGCCGACCCGCACGGCGCAGCCGTCGACCGTGGTCTCCAGGGTCGCGTAGGTCTCGGGGTTGCCGACGAGCCGGTCGGCGAGCCGGTGGGCGGGGGCGTCGAGGGCGCCGGAGCGGGGGACGCCGAGGTGGGCGTGGCCCGGCCGGCCGAGGTCCTGGACGGTCGTCAGCGCCCCCGCGCGGACGACGGTCAGGGCGGTCACCGGACCGCCTCGAAGCGCACCCGGGTGCCGGGGGCGAGCAGCGCGGCCGGTTCGCGGCCGGGGTCCCACATCACGGCGTCCGTCCGGCCGACGAGCAGCCAGCCGCCGGGGGAGGAGCGCGGGTAGACGCCGGTGTACGGGCCGGCCAGCGCGACCGAGCCGGCGGGGACGGCGGTGCGCGGGGTGGCCCTGCGTGGCACGTGCAACTCCCGGGGCAGTCCGGTCAGATAGCCGAAGCCGGGGGCGAAGCCGCAGAAGGCGACCCGGAAGTCGAGGGCCGAGTGGATGCCCGCCACCTCCGCCTCGCCGACGCCCCACAGCGCGGCCACGTCGGCGAGGTCCTCGCCGTCGTACCGCACCGGAATCACCACGGGTTCGCCCTCGGCGGGCGGCAGCGGCGGCACGGTCCAGCCGGCGAGGTCGGCCGCGAGGGCGCCCGGGTCGTCCACGCCGTCGAGCAGGACGGTGCGCGCGGCGGGCACGATCTCGGAGACCGGCGGCAGGGCGCCCGCCTCGCGGCGGCGCAGGAGTTCGGCGTGCAGGGCCTGGGCGGCGGCGGTGTCGGCGACCTCGACCAGCAGCGCGTGCCGCCCGACGCGCAGCGGGCGCGGCGCGCCGTCCCCGGGTGCGGCGCTCACGCGAACGCCTTCAGCCGGACGTCCGCCGCCTCCAGCGCCGTCCGCACGCGCCGGGCCAGCGCCGCCGCGCCGGGCGTGTCGCCGTGCAGGCAGAGCGAACGGGCCCGGACGGCGACCTCCTCGCCGGTGAGCGCGGTGACGGCGGCGTCCCGCGCCAGCCGGACGGACCGGGCCACCACGGCGTCCTCGTCGGTGACGACCGCGCCCTCCTCCCGGCGTGGGACGAGCGTGCCGGCGGCGGTGTACGCGCGGTCGGCGAACGCCTCGGCGACGGTGGGCAGTCCGGCCTTCGCCGCCGCCGCGAGCAGCCGGGAGCCGGGCAGGCCGAGCACGGGCAGCCGCCCGCCGGCGCGCAGGACGCCCGCCGCCACGGCGGCCGCCTGTCCGGCGTCGGTGACCGCGCGGTTGTAGAGCGCGCCGTGCGGCTTCACATAGGCGACGTCGCCGCCGGCCGCCCGGGCGAACACCCGCAGCGCGCCGATCTGATAGGTGATCTCGTCGGCGAGCTCGTCCGGCGGCACGTCCATGGCGCGGCGGCCGAAGCCGGCCAGGTCCCGGTACGAGACCTGGGCGCCGATCCGGACGCCGCGCGCGACGGCGAGTTCGCAGACGCGACGCATCGTCGAGGGGTCGCCGGCGTGGAAGCCGCAGGCGACGTTGGCGCTGGTGACGATGGACAGCAGGGCGTCGTCGTCGGTCAGGTGCCAGCGCCCGAAGCCCTCGCCGAGGTCGGCGTTGAGGTCGATGACGGGGGCGCCGGCGGCGGGGTCGCCGACGGCGGGAGCGGGGTGCGTCACGGGCGGTTCTCCAGCATCGTGTCGACGATGAGCTGCCGGGCGTCGTCCAGATAGGCGGTCAGCTCGGCCTCGGCGCGGTCGGTGCGCCCTTTGGCGAGATACCGCTCGATGGTGCGGTTACGGATCAGGAACGGCTGGTGGAAGCCGCGCGGCGACGGCATCGCGTGGAAGGCGAGCCGGAGTTCGGCGAGCAGCCGGTCCATCGTGGCGTCGATCCGCGGGCTGCCGCTGAGCGCGGCCAGGGCGCGGTGGAAGCGCAGGTCGGCGGTGGCGACCGCGGGCCAGTCGCCGTCGTCGGCCGCCCACTCGGCCTCCGCCACCGTCATGGTGACGGCCTCGCGCAGCGCCCGGGGCGCCTGGTCGGCCGCGCGTACCCCGGCGAGTTCCAGGGCGGCGCGCAGCCGGTAGATGTCGGCCACGTCCGCCGGGCCGGGCGACCGGACGAACACGCCCCGGTTCAGCCGGTGTTCGACGAGGTTGTCGTGGACGAGGAGGCGGAACGCCTCGCGCAGGGTGTTGCGCGAGACGCCGAGGTCCTGGCCGAGGGCCTCCTCCGAGAGCTGGGTGCCGGGCGACAGGACGCCGCCCTCGATGCGGTCGCGGAGCACGGCGGAGACGCGCTGCGCGGTGGAACGGGCCATGACTTCTCCCGGGGAGAGGGTGACCGGCGTGTCTCGTGTGGGGGAGCGGCGCGGTCCGGTGGTGAAGGCCGCACGCGAACCCTTGAGGATTGTTGAACAACATCTTAGCCTCCTCGGCAAGTCGCCTCACCCTTTTTCCCGTCGAGCGGGGGCTTGAGCGGCCCGGAACTCCGGGTTCTCCCAGGGCTCTTCGGCGCTCCCCGGGATCCCCTGACAGTTACGCGTCACATCGTTGAACAAACGGAAGGCGGGGCCCATGCTCGTACTCCTGGGCGTCCTCGTGGTCGTGGCCGGATTCGCCACCCGGCGCAACCCCCTGCTCGTGGTCGGTGTCGCCGGCATCGCCACCGGCCTGCTCGGCGGTCTCTCGCCGCGCGAGGTGCTGGCGGCGTTCGGCACCGGTTTCGCCTCCAGCCGAGGCGTGACGATCTTCGCCGTGACCCTCCCGGTCATCGGCCTCCTGGAGCGCCACGGCCTGCAGATCCAGGCCCGCCGGCTCGTCGGCCGCTTCGCCCGGCTCACCACCGGCCGTTTCCTCGCCCTCTACCTGCTGCTCCGCCAGCTGACCGCCGCGGTGGGCCTGGGCGGCGCCTTCGGGCACGCGCAGACGGTGCTCCCGCTGGCCGCGCCGATGGCCGAGGGCGCCGCCGAACGCCGGCACGGCGGGCCGCTGCCCGCGAAGGTCCGGGAGCGGATACGTTCCTTCGCCGCGAGCGCCGACAACGTCGGCTTCTTCTTCGGCGAGGACGTCTTCCTGGCCGTCGGCTCGATCCTGCTCATCACCGGCTTCGTCAACACCACGTACCACACCCGGCTGGAGCCGCTGGAGCTCGCGCTCTGGGCGATCCCGACGGCCGTGTGCGCGCTGGCGGTGCACGGGTGCCGGCTGCTGCGGCTGGACCGGACGCTGTTCGCGGCGCCCTCGGGCGCGGACGGGCCGCCGAACGCGGACCCGGCAACGGCCGACGGCTCGGTACCCGTTGAGGACGCGTCGCCGTCCGGAACCACTCCGGCCGCCACGGCCGCGTCCTCCGGCGCGGGGTCGTCCGCCGGCGGGGCGTCCGCCAAGGCGCCGTCCGCCGACGCGCCGTCCGGCACCGCGCCTGCCGGGCCCGCCGCCCCTTCCGCTCCCGGCGGGAGGCGGGCCGATGATCAAGGCGGAGTGGTTCTTCTGGCTCGTCGGCGGTCTCTTCCTGGTGATGGCCGCCCAGATGCTCGTCCAGGGCGGCAACGAGCGGCCCCGCGGCAGCGCCGCCTTCTGGGGCCTGCTCGGCGTCGGCTTCATCTACGGGACGTGGGTGGCGGACGGCAGCGCGCCGCCCGAACCGCTCGGTGCCGCCGTCCTCGTCATGATCTGCGTGGCCGGCTTCGGCAGGACCGGGCGCGGCGTCCCGCTCACGGGGAAGGCGGAGGAGGCGGCGGCGAAGCGGCGCCTGGAGAGCGCCGACCGGTTCGGCGGGTGGCTGTTCCTGCCCGCCCTGACCATCCCCGCCGTCGCCCTGTTCTGCGCCGTCGGCCTCAAGAAGGTGCACTGGGACGGCCGACCGCTGCTGCAGAAGGGCAGCGAGACGATCCTCGGGCTCGGTATCGGCGCGGTCGTCGCGCTCGTCGTCGGCATGGTGCTGGTCCGTGAGCGGCGGCCCGCCGAGCCGGTGGCCGCCGGGCGTTCGATGCTGGAATCGATGGGCGCGGCGCTGCTGCTGCCCCAGTTGCTCGCCACCCTCGGCGCCATCTTCTCCGTCGCCGGGGTCGGCGAGCAGGTCCGCAGGATCACCACGGCCGTGCTCCCCGAGGGCTCGGTCTTCCTCGCGGTCGTCGTCTACTGCGCGGGGATGTTCGTGTTCACCGTCGTCATGGGCAACGGCTTCGCCGCGTTCCCGGTGATGACGGCCGCCGTGGGCTGGCCCGTCCTCGTCGAGCAGGCGCACGGGAACGCCCCGGCCGTGCTGGCCGTCGGGATGCTCGCCGGCTTCTGCGGCACCCTCGTGACGCCGATGGCGGCCAACTACAACCTGGTGCCGGCGGCACTCCTCGAACTCACGGACCAGTACGGCCCCATCAAGGCCCAACTGCCCACGGCGTTCGTCCTGCTCGGATGCAATATAGCCATCATGTACCTTTTCGCGGTATGAGGGGTGGGGGCGGAGGGGTGGCGCGCGAGAGCCCCCTCCGCCCGCCCCTTCCACCGTGCCGTTTCGTCCGATGTCAGGGCGACCGCCTACGCTGTGCGACGTGACTTCTCCAGCCCCGGCGGCCGTTCCGCCCCAGCTCAACGGGCCCGTGCCCACCCGAGCTCCCGGCCATGCCCGGGCAGCGACCCCCGTCGCCCCGGGCCCGGCCGCCGACGAGGGCCTGGCCCGGCGCCTGCGCGCGCTCGCCTGCACGGCGCCGCTGCACGACCTCGACGTCCGCAAGGCGAACCTCGCGGGCGAGTACGGCGTCTACGCGATGGCCGAGGTGGCCCTGGCCGCCATCGACCTCGTCACCCTCACCATGGACTTCGACACCGGCGCCGACCACGAGCAGATAGTGACCCGGCTGCTGCCGCGCGTCGCCGCCCAGGCGCCCGAGCGCCCCGCGGCCGAGCACGAGCGCGTCGCCCGGTGGGTCCTGGAGAACCTCGTCAACGTCGGCAGCGTCGACCGCGGCTTCCGCGCCGTCTACGGCACGTTCGGCACCGACGGCGCCTACGTCCGCCGCGACTACGACTTCAAGCTGATCGAGGAGGTCCCGGGCCCCGGCGGCACGGTCTTCCTGCGCACCACCGACGAGGCGGTCAACGTCCTCGTCGGCGCCCTCGACACGGACGTCACCAGCGCGCAGATCGCCGCCGAGGTCAAGCTGGAGGTCCTGGTCAGCCGGGGCCGCCTCGCCGATGCCCAGCTCGCCGCCGAACAGGCCCGCTACCGCACCGTCCAGTACGCCGAGACGCTCCGCAAGACGCTCGACGCCACCCGGCGCAACGTCCGCGCGGTGGACTGGCTGCGCACCGTCCCCGACATGATCGACGAGGCGCTGGAGCACGTCGCCGAGCGCTACCGGCACGAGAACGCGATCCTCACCAACATCCGCAAGGTGCGCGACGAGGCGTCCTCCGGCGTCGACCCCGAGCACAAGCGCCGCGCCGCCGAGCTCGTCGACATCGTCAAGGACTGCATCCGCCGTCACACCCAGCTCCAGTCGCGGCTGCTGGAGGCGGGCCCGCTGTTCCGCGCCGAGCAGGACCGGCAGGCGTTCGCCACCCCGTCCTCCGGTGCCGGTCTCGACCTCTACGGGCAGCTCCTCGCCCCCGTCCTGCCGCTCCCGCTCGAACAGGCGGGGCGCGTCACCGACGCCTTCTTCGCCCGCGGCACGGGCCTGCGCACCCCGGCGTCCGTCCGCGTCGGCGACCTCGTCGACCTGCTGCTCACCCCGCCCGCCGAACGCGAGCACCTCGGCGCGGAGATGCCCGAACCGGACCTCATCGCGACCCCCGACGACAGCCGCTTCAGCGAGGAGCAGCTCGCTCATGCCATGGAGCTGCTGAGCCTGCCGCCGGACGCGCCGCGGCGGCTGTCCGGCCTGCTCGCCGAAGCGCGTCTCCGGGATCCGGAACTGCCGTACCTCGTCGCCCTGCTGGCCGTGCACGCGGCCAGCCCCGCTGTGGGGACGGCTTATCGGCAGGGGGAGCGGTCCTTGCTGTTCGCCGTGGACGACGGGACGGTTCTGGACGATCCGGAGTTCGGCGGGGCCGATCTGATCGTGGGGACGGCGTTGCTCGACGCGGCCGGGATGGCCGCGGACCGCTCGGAGGCGTCGTGAGCAGGCCCCGGTCCCGCCCTTTCACCGTTTCTCGTGGGGGCTCCGCCCCCACACCCCCGAAGCGCGCACTCCAGCCCGTCCGGCGTTTGAGGACGAGCGGCGAAGCCGCGAAAAGCGGGGTCTGGGGCGCAGCCCCAGGAAACGGCGAAGGGGCGGGACCGGGGCATCCCTCCCCCCACAGCAGCGACAAGCACAGGAGCACCAACCGTGACTGACTACGAGGCCGACGACACGGCGTACGAGGGCGCGCCCGACGAACGGCCGGAGCGGCCGGCCAACGCCCCGTTGACCCCCGCCGACGCCGCCGACGCCGCCAGGCTCGTCGCCTTCGGCCTCCAGCCCAAGCTCCAGCCCGCCCGCGACGCCGACTACGCCGAACTCCTGCGCCGCCACCGCGACGACCCCGCCTTCGCGCGCCTCGCGGACGCCGTCGCCGCCGGGCTCGGGCTGGTCGTGCTGGAGGTGTCCACCCGGGCCGGCATGGCCGTCACCGCCGCCGAGGACTCCGTCTTCGCCGTGCGGATAAGCGACTACGCCCGCCGGGCCACCGCCGACTCCGGCGACCGCTTCCTGCACGGCCTCGCCCACCTCGCCGTCGCCGCCATGGCGTTCCCGCGCCCCGAGGACCTGGCCGACGACGGGTACATCGGCCGGATCACCGTCAACGGCGTCGACGCGTTCGTCCGGCAGGCCTGCCGCCGGCTGGAGGAGCGGGCCGCCGAGACCGGCGAGAACACCGACCCGGTCACCGACGCCCCCGGCCTGGAGGCCGCCTGGCGGGTCTACGCGCGGCGCAGCGCCACCGGCGCCACCAAGGACGCCCGCCGCCTGGCCGGTTCCACCACGGGCATCATCGCCAAGGCCGTCGCCTTCCTCGTCGACTCCGGCTTCCTCCAGCGCACCGGCGACGACGCCGGCGGCGCCTACCGCACCACGCCGCGCTACCAGCTCCAGGTCCGCGACATGGCCGGCAGCGCCGCCATGGCCGAGCTGCTGGAGCTGGGCGTCGTCCCGGTCGGCGACGGCACCGCCACGCTGCTGCCGCCGGACGACGCCGAGGACCTGGACCTGGTCGCCGACGCCGGCCTGCCGTTCCACTCCTGACCCCCGAACCTCCCTACCGTCACACCGCGACAAACGAGAGTCCGCCATGTACGAGCTGTCCCGGGTCCGCCTCTACTCCATCGGGCCCGCCGGTGCGCGCTACGCCGACACCGTGCTGGACCTGCGGGGGGTGGGCGCGCCCGTGCCGTCGCCCGCGCCCGCGCAGGCGGATTTCTTCGAGGAGGAGCCGGTCGGCCCGCCGCGCCGCCCCGCGCCCGCCGGCGTGCTCTTCCTGGAGAACGGCGGCGGCAAGTCCGTCCTGCTCAAGCTGATCTTCTCGGTGATGCTGCCCGGCCACCGCAACACCCTCGGCGGCGCGAGCTCCGGCGTCCTCCGCAAGTTCCTGCTCGCCGACGACTGCGGCCACGTCGCCCTGGAGTGGCAGCACGTCCTCACCGGTGAGACGGTCGTCGTCGGCAAGGTCAGCGAGTGGCGCGGCCGGCAGGTCTCCAACGACCCGCGGAAGTTCGCCGAGGCCTGGTACTCGTTCCGGCCCGGCCCGGGGATGAGCCTGGACGCGCTGCCCGTCGCGGAGTCCACCGCCATGCGCCCCCGCGCCGAGGGCGCCTCCACGGCCCGCGGCCGCCGCCGGACGATGAAGGGGTTCCGCGACGCCCTCACCGAGGCCGGCAAGGCGTACCCCAACCTCGACGTGGTGTGGGAGGAGGTCCACGAGCGCTGGAACGAGCACCTCGGCGAGCTCGGCCTCGACCCCGAACTCTTCCGCTACCAGCGGGAGATGAACGCCGACGAGGGCGAGGCCGCCGGCCTCTTCGCGGTCAAGAACGACTCCGACTTCACCGACCTGCTGCTGCGCGCCGTCACCGACACCCGCGACACCGACGGCCTCGCCGACCTCGTCCACGGCTTCGCCCACAAGCTCGGCCGCCGCGCCGAGCTCACCGCCGAACGCGACTTCACCGCCGGCTCCCTCGACCTGCTCTCCCGCATCGTCGACGCCGGCGCCCGCCGCGACCAGGCGCGCGGCGTCCACGCGGGCGCCGAGCGCCGTACCCGCGTCCTCGCCCGCCGGCTGTCCGCGCGCGCCGCCGAGGAGCGGGGCCGCGCCGGCGAGCTCGCCGACCAGGTGGCCGCCGCCGCGCACCGCGTCACCGACGCCGAGACCGCCCGCGAGCACGCCTCCCGGATCGCCGCCGAACTCGCGTACCGGCACGCCTCGTTGGCGCTCGCCGCCGCCGAGAAGGCCGCCGCCGGCCGCCGCCGCGAGCTCAACGACGCCCGGACCCTGCACTCTGCCTGGCAGGCCGCCGAGACCGTGCTCCGGCACCGGGCCGCCGCCGACCGCTCCGCCCGCGTCGCCGCCGCCATCCACGAGGCCGAACGCGACGCCGCGCCCGCCCTCGCCGCCCGCACCAAGGCCGCCGCCGCCCTCGTCCGCGCCCTCAACGCCGCCGCCGAGCAGGGCGAACGGCTCGCCGACGAGCAGGAGCAGCGCTCCGCGGTCCTCCAGGAGACCGGCGAGGCCGCCCACCGCGACGCCACCGCCGCCGCCACCGAGGCCCAGCGCGCCCGCAGCGAGGCCGGCCACCTGCGGCAGCGGCTCGCCGAGGTCGAGCAGGAGACCGCCGACGCCGTCCGCGCCGGCTGGCTCGACGACAGCGCCCCCGACGCCGACCCGGCCCGCGCCGCCCTCGCCGCCAGCGACGCCGAGAAGACCGCGGCCGCCGCCTACGAGGCCGCCAAGGAGGCAGCACGGACCGCTGCCGACCGGGCGAGGGAGACGGCCGCCGCCGAGTCCCGCGCCGAACTGGCCGCCGCCCGCTCCGCCGACGCGGCCACGGCCGCCGCGGGCGCGTACGACGCCGAGCGCCGACTCGCCGAGTCCCTCGGCGCCGAGCCGAGGCTCGCCGAACTCCTCGGCCTGCCGCAGCCCGCCGCCGGCCAGGTCCCGGCCCAGCGCGGCGCCCCCGCTGGTCAGGACGGCCGGGAGACGGCGGGCCCGCTCACCGCCGAGGAGCTGGACCGCAACGCGGACGCCCTCCGCGAACTCCTCGACGACACGGTCGCCTCCGCCGAGCGGCAGCTGTTCGACCTGCGCACCGCCGCCGCCGACGACTCCCGCATCCTCGGCGCCCTCGGCGACGGCGGCCTGCTGCCGGCCGGCCCCGACGTCCTCGCCACCGTCGAGTACCTCGGCGAGCACGGCATCCCCGCCCTCCCCGGCTGGCGCTACCTCGCCCAGGCCGTCGACCCCGCCGACCACGCCCGGGTCCTGGCCGCCCGCCCCGAACTCGTCGACGGCGTCGTCATCACCGACCCCGACGCCCACGGCCGCGCCCGCGAGGCACTGGCCGACGCCTCGCTGCTGCCGCGCTCCGCCGTCGCCGTCGGCACCGCCGCCGCCCTCCTCGCCCCCGTGCCCGAGACCGAAGGCGACAGCGGCGTCTTTCTCGTACCGCCGAACCCCGCCATGCACGACGAGCGCGCCGCCGACGAGGAGCGGCACGCCCTCCGCGAGCGCGCCGCCGCCCGCGACGAGGAGATCCGCGCCGTCGCCGCCCGCCTCGCCGGCGACCGCGCCCTCGCCGCCCGCCTCGCGTCCTGGCGGTCCGGCTGCCCCGAGGGCCGGCTCGCCGAACTCGCCGCCGAGGCCGAGCGCTGCCGTACCGCCGCCGAGGAGGCCCAGGAGCAGCTGACCGCCGCCCGGACCGCCCGCGCCGAGGCCGACGAGACCGCCGCCGAGACCGCCCGGGTCCGCGACGAGCGCCAGGAGGCCGCCCAGCGCGCCCGCCGCGTCGCCGACGCCCTGGCCGGCCTCGCCCACCGGCTCCGCGAACGCGCCCACTGGCAGACCCGGCTCCGCGAACTCGCCGAGGAGGCCGCCGAGTACGAGGAGCGCGCCGCCGCCTGCGTCGACCGCGCCCGCGCCGCCGACGAGGACCGCCGCGCCGCCCAGCGCGCCGCCGACGACGCCCACCGCACCGCCCGCGCCCTGCGCGCCGAGCGCGCCGAGATCGCCGGCGCCCCGGACGACGTCCCCGACGACGCCGAGGCGTCCACCGACTCCCTCCCCGCCCTCCGCGAGGCCTACCGGGCCGCCTCTCAGGTGTACGAGAAGGTCGGCGTCGGCGCCGACCTGCGCGCCGAACAGGCCCGCGCCGAGAGCGACGAGAGCGCCGCCCGCGCCGAACTCGACCGCCTCACCAACAAGGTCCGCACCCGCGCCGCCCAACTGCTGGAGGGCACCGACGGCGCCGACGGCCCGTCCCGCCAGGCCGCCGCCGCCCGCGCCGAGGCCCTCGTCCAGCTGCTGGAAGGCCGCGCCTCCGCCGCCAGCGAGCAGCTCGGCCGCCTCCGCGGCGAGGCCGAACGCCTCGCCCCCGCCGACGGCGAGTCCCACACCGAGCTCCCCGACGAGCAGGTGCCCGCCGACGCCGACCAGGCCAAGGAACTGCTGCGCACCGCCACCGCCGAACTCACCGCGCGCACCGACGCGCTGGAGGAGGCCCGCACCGCCCACGCGAGCCTGCTCCGCGCCCACCGCGCGGCGGAGGACGCCGCCACCGGCTTCGACGACACCGCCGCCCTCCTGCGCGACCTGCTCCGCGACAACGCCCCCGACGACGAGGAGACGGCCCCCGAGCCGTACACCGGCGGCCTGGAGGAGGCCCGGCAGGTCGCGGCCGAGGCCCGGCGCTCGCTGCGCGGCTGCGCCGGCGACCTCTCGGCGGCCGAGGCGGCCGTCCGCGAGGCCAGCGACGTCCTCGTCCGGCACGCCAACTCCACCCGCTACGAGCACGTCCGCACCCCCGCCCGCCAGCAGATCCGCGAACTCCCCGCGTCCGCGCTGCCCGAGCACGCCGCCGCCTGGGCCGACGCCTTCGCGCCCCGGCTGCGCGTCCTCACCGACGAGCTCGACCAGCTCGAACGCAACCGCGACGGCATCGTCGACCGGCTGCGCGGCCTCGTCGAGTCCTCGCTCACCACGCTCCGCTCCGCCCAGCGGCTCTCCCGACTGCCCGAGGGCTTGGGGGAGTGGTCGGGCCAGGAGTTCCTCCGCATCCGCTTCGAGGAGCCGGACCAGAGCACCCTCACCGAACGGCTCGGCGAGGTCATCGACGAGGCCACCCGCTCCGCCGTCAAGAAGAACTCCGACCTGCGCCGTGACGGCATGTCGCTGTTGCTGCGCGGTGTCCGGGCGGCCCTGATGCCGCGCGGCGTCGCCGTCGAGATCCTCAAGCCGGACGCGGTGCTGCGCGCCGAGCGGGTGCCCGTGGGGCAGATGGGCGACGTGTTCTCCGGCGGCCAGCTGCTGACCGCCGCCATCGCCCTGTACTGCACGATGGCCGCGCTGCGCAGCAACGACCGGGGCCGGGACCGGCAGAAGCACGCGGGCACGCTGTTCCTGGACAACCCGATCGGCCGGGCCAACGCCACGTACCTGCTGGAGCTCCAGCGGGCCGTCGCCGACGCCCTCGGCGTCCAGCTGCTGTACACCACCGGCCTGTTCGACACCACGGCGCTCGCCGAGTTCCCGCTGGTCATCCGGTTGCGCAACGACGCGGACCTGCGGGCGGGCCTGAAGTACATCAGCGTCGAGGAACACCTGCGGCCCGGACTGCCGCAGCCCGACCCGGAGTCGGAGCCGGTGCACGGCGAGATCACGGCGACGCGGATGTTCCGGCGGCCGGAGGAGGAGCCGCGGCCGGAGCCGATGCCGGCCGGGCGCTGAGCGGGGGCTGAGCGGGGGCCGGTGG
>NZ_JBPQTX010000098.1:0-22109 GCF_051386555.1 Streptomyces sp. URMC 126 | reverse complement strand
GGCCGGGGCCGGCGGGCGGGCGGGCCCGGGGCGGGACGTGGCCGTCCTCGGGGGCGGTGTCGCCGGGCTCAGCGCGGCGCAGGAGCTCGCCGAGCGCGGCTACCGGGTGACCGTCTACGAACGCGAGGCCTCGCTGGGCGGCAAGGCCCGCAGCAAGTACGTGCCGGGGACGGGCGTCGGCGGCCGGCGTCCCCTGCCGGGCGAGCACGGCTTCCGGTTCTTCCCGGGCTTCTACCGCAACCTTCCCGACACCATGCGGCGCATCCCGCTCCCGGGCGGTTCCGGGACGGTGCACGACAACCTGGTGAACGCGACCGACGGCCTGCTGGTCCGCACCGGAGGCCGTCCCGACGCGAGGGTGCCCTTCCGTACGCTACTCGCCCCGCCGGACCCGGGGTCGCTGCGGCCGGACGCCCTGCTGCGCGACCTTACCGCAGCGCTGGACACCGTCCTGCACCTGCCGCCGACCGAGGTCGCCTACTTCGCGAACCGGCTGCTGGTCCACCTCACCAGCTGTGAGCAGCGCCGCTTCGGGCAGTGGGAGCGGGTGCCGTGGTGGGACTTCATCCGGGCCGACCGGATGTCGCGGGACTACCGGCACATCCTCGGCACCGGCATGACCCGCAACCTCGTCGCCATCAAGGCCGAGCAGGCCAGCACGCGCACCGTGGCCCGCATCATTCAGGCGTTCCTGTACAACATCGTGTCCCGGGGGAACGACGGGGAGCCCGACCGCGTCCTCAACGCGCCGACCGACGAGGCGTGGATCGTCCCGTGGGTGCGGCACCTGCGTTCCCTCGGCGTCCGCTTCGTCCTGGGCGCCGAGGTGCGGGAGGTGCTGTACCGGGACGGGCGGGTCACCGGTGTCCGGCTGCGGTCCCCGCGCGGCGGGGCCGACCGCCGCGTCACGGCCGACCACTACCTCAGCGCCCTGCCCGTCGAGCACGCCCGCGTCACCTGGGGCCCGGAGCTGCGCGCGGCGGACCCGCGGCTCGCGCGCTGCGACCGGCTCCGCACGGACTGGATGGTCGGCGTGCAGTACTTCCTGCGGAAGCCCACCCCCATCCTCCGCGGGCACACCAACCACGTCGACTCGCCCTGGGCCCTGACGACCATCAGCCAGGCCCAGTTCTGGCCGGACCGCGACTTCCGCGCCGACTACGGCGACGGCCGCGTCGCCGACTGCCTGTCGGTGTGCGTCTCGGAGTGGCACAAGCCCGGGATCCTCTACGGGAAGCCGGCCGTCCGCTGTACGCGCGAGGAGGTGGCGCGGGAGGTGTGGGAACAGTTGAAGGCGGGGTTGAACGACACGGGCCGCCGGGTCCTGGACGACGGGGACGTCCACACGTGGTTCATCGACCCCGCGGTCACCGGCATGGGCGGTCCTTCGCCGGTCAACCGCGAGCAGTTGTTCATCCATCCGGTAGGCACGTGGTTCGACCGGCCGCCGGCCCGGACGGCGGTGCCGAACTTCTTCCTGGCCGGTGACTACGTCGCCACGGACGTCGACCTCGCCACGATGGAGGGTGCCAACGAGGCGGCCCGCCACGCGGTCAACGCCCTGCTGGAGGCGGACGGTTCCCCGGCGGCGCCGTGCCGCGTCTGGCCGCTGTACCGGCCTCCGGAGCTGGAGCCGTTCCACCGCCGGGACCGCGCCCGGTACGCGGCCGGCCGGCCTAACCTGTTCGACCTGGGCTGACCGAGGGCGCCGCCCCGTGGCGGGCCACGAGGCGGCGCCCTCCAGGGGCCGTTTCCCTACCAGACGACGCGGATCTCGGCCGGCATGATCGCCATGCGGTCGGGATGCCAGGGCACCTCGTCCGCCGGGACCGCCGCCCGGAGGCCCGGCAGCCGGTCGAGGAGGACGCGGAACGCCGTGTCCGACTGGCGGCGTACCAGGTGGGCGCCGGGGCAGTGGTGGCGCCCGTAGCCGAACCGCAGGTGGGGGTTGGGCGAGCGCGCCGGGTCGAACGTCTCGGGGTCGGAGAACGCGGCCGGGTCGTGGTTGACCGCGTCCAGGGACAGCAGGACCAGGTCCCCCTCCTTGAGGGTGGCCGGCCCGAGCTCGGTGTCCCGGGTGACGTAGCGCGGGATGGCGTTGCCCAGGACGACGCCGCACCGCAGCAGTTCCTCCACGCACCGCGGCGTCGTCTCCGGCCGTTCCCGCAGCGCCCTCATCACGTCCGGCCGCCGGAGGAGGTTGAACGCCGCCACGCCCAGGAAGCTCGCGAAGTCCTCGTAGCCGCTGACGAAGAGAACGGCGACGATGTTGGACAGCTGGCGGTCGGTCAGGCCCTGGTGGCGGGCGTTGAGGTCGGCGAGGCGGTCGGCCAGGCCGCGCGGCTCGCCCGGGCGGCGGGCGGCCATGTGCGCGTGCATATGGCCGCGGATCTCTTCCCAGTTGCGGGCGAGTTCCTCGTCCGAGTACGTCGCCATGGTGAGGTCGACGTCGGCGCGGTGGGCGAGCCAGGAGCGGTCCTCGAAGGGCAGTCCGAGGAGGCGCAGCATGCACTTGGCGGCGACCCATTCGGCGAAGTGGTGCTGGAGGTCGCCCGGCGCGCCCTGGCGGACCATGGCGTCCAGGCCCTCGCGGGTGGCCTCGGCGACCCAGTCGGCCGGCAGGTCCGGCTGGTCGCGGCCGAGGGCCCGGAGCACCTCGTCGCGTAGTCCGGCCCGTTGGAGGTGGTTCATGGCGTCGAGCAGTTCGGGTGCCAGGATCGGGGCGTCCTGTGTGGGGCTGTCGGCCTCGCCCAGCACGGAGCGGGCGAAGCTCCGGTCGCGCAGCACGTGCCGGGTGAGTTCGTAGCCGGTGACCAGCCAGGCCTCGCCGCCGGAGTTGGTGCGGACCCTGGCCACCGGGCAGCGGCCGCGCAGGTCGGTGAGCTCGGGGGCGAGCCGGTCGCCCTTGGTGCTGAACGGATAGCGGGGCAGCGGCTCCGTGCGCGGGCCGTCGCCGGTCAGGGGTGTCTGCGGGGTGCTCACGGTGGTGCGGGCCTCTCTCTCCTCGGCTCGGGGCGGTACGGCGGGGGCGGGCGTCACCAGCGCACCGGCAGCCGGGCCGGCGCGCGCAGCGGGGTCGACTCGTCCCAGGGGAGTCCGGCGGCCGGCTCGGCCAGTGCGATGCCGGGCAGCCGTTCCAGCAGCACCTCGATGGCGGTGGCGAGCTGGAGGCGGGTCAGGTGGCCGCCGGTGCAGGCGTGCGGGCCGTGGCCGAACGCCACGTGGGCGTTGGGCGAGCGGGTGAGGTCGAGCCGGTCGGGGTCGGTGAACGCCGCCGGGTCGCGGTTGGCCGCCGCGGGGACGGGCACGACCGCGTCGCCGGCCCGGATGCGCTGCCCGTGCAGCGTGAAGTCCTCCCGGGCGACGAGGATGTTGATGGCGTTCATCAGCGGCACGTGGCGCAGCAGCTCCTCCACGGCCGTGCCGATGAGCGCGGGCCGCTCCCGCAGCCGCCGCAGCTCGTCCGGCCGGCTGAGCAGGGCGAGGAGGGCGTTGCCGGTGTGCTGGATGTTGGTCTTGTAGCCGGCCATCAGCATGGTGACGACGAAGCTGACGACGTCGTCGCGCGTCAGGCCGCTGTCCGGCCGGCGGCTCTCCGCCAGCAGCAGGCGGATGTAGTCCCCTCCTTGCCCTTCCTTCCCTTGCTCCCCTCCCTGCTCGTGGCCTCCGCCGTCCCGCTCCTTGCGGTCGATGAGGTCGGACGCGTAGTCCTGGAGCGCGTACAGCGCGGCCAGCACCTCGTCCATCGTCAGCCCGGAGGCGCCGAGCAGGGCGAGGGTGTGCGGCAGGTAGACGTCGCGGTCCTCGTAGGGCAGGCCGACGGTCTCGCACAGCACCCGCAGCGGCAGCGGTTCGACGAACGCGGGGACGAGGTCCGCCGTGCCGTCCGGCGCCCCGGCCACCATCGCGTCGAGGAGTTCCCCGGCGATGGCCCGGACGCGGGGGGCCATGAACTCCAGCCGCCGGCGGCCGAACAGCGGGAGGACGGCGCGGCGGACCCGCTCGTGGTGCTCGCCCGTCATCTCCAGGAACGTGGGCAGGCAGGGCGGCGGCGCGTCGGCGCCCTCGCGGGGCGGCCAGGCCGAGAGCAGGGGGCGGATCAGGCGGGGATCGGCGAAGGCGGCGCGCACGTCCTCGTATCGGCTGAGCAGCCATCCCGTCTCGCCGTTGGGGAGCCGCGCCTTGACGACGGGCCGTTCGGCGCGCAGCCGGGCGTAGGCGCACGGGGATCCGGCGCTGCCGGGCTCGGGGGCGGGGACGTCCATCACGGCTGCGGCGGTCGCAGAGGCCCCGGTGGTCTCAGGGGTCTCGGTGGTGTCGGCGATATCGAGGGTCTCGGCGGTCTCGGCGGTCTCGGTGTCGCTCATGCGGTCTGCTCCGAAGGGCCGGTGGCGGGACGGGTGAGGTAGCCGGAGGTGAAGAAGTACTCCAGGTAGCGGTCGATCAGGGCGGCGTCGACGGGCGGGCAGACGAGCCCGCTGTCGGCCAGCGCCGCCTCGGCGTTGCGCCGGCCCAGCACCGGGAAGGTGTCCTTGAGGTACATCTCCTTGACGGACATGTCCACGGTGCGGCCGCGGTCGACGCACAGCGACACGAACGGGGCCGTGGCGGCCGTGGGGTGCGCGGCGACGTGGCGTACCAGGGCGGCGACCCACTCGTCGTAGGGCAGCGTCCGCAGGGTGTAGCCGGCGGCGCGCATCCGCTCCAGGACGTCGGCGAACATGGCCGGGCGCGGGTTGGTGAGGTGGTGGACGCGGCCGTCGGCCGGCCGGTGGGTGGCGATGTGGACGACGGCCGCGGCGAGGTGGTCCACCGGGACGAAGTCCATGGGCAGTTCGATGTCGGGAGCGAGTCCGGTGTCGGCGACCGTCTTGATCAGGGAGCAGATGGCCGTCTCGGTGTTGCAGACGCCGTACGCCGCGTCGCCCGTCACCTCGTACGGCCGGTGGACGGCCACCGGCAGCCCCTGACCGGCCGCGTCCCGCAGGACGCCCTCGGCGACCCATTTGCTCTCGGCGTAGCCCATGGTCAGGGCGTCGGCGTGGTCGAGCGGCAGGTCCTCGTTCACCTCGCGGACCCCGGCCGCGCCGAAGCCGGCGACGACGGCGACGGTGGAGACGAAGTGCACCGGGACCCGGCGGGGTGCGGCGATGCGCACGACCTCGCGGGTGCCGTCGACGTTGGCCGCCCGCAGTTCCTCGTACGGGTAGAGGAAGTTGACCTGGGCTCCGTTGTGCACGACGAGGTCCAGGGTGCGGGAGAGGCCGGCCGCGTGCTCGGCGGGCAGGCCCAGGGCGGGTTCGGCGAGGTCGCCGGGGAAGCACTCGACCCGCCGCCAGGCGGCCTCGTCGGGGTGCAGCCCGTAGCGGGCGAGGGCGGTGCGCACCCGGCGTTCGGCGTGCGTCCGGTTCGACGCCCGGACCGGGCAGTGGACGCGGGCGCGGGTCGAGCGCAGCAGCCGGTCGAGGAGGAAGGCGCCGACGAACCCGGAGGCGCCTGTGAGCAGGACGTGCCGCGGGTCCTCGGGGTGCGGGGCGGGGCCGGTGGCGGGCGGGAGGTCGAAGCCGAGCTCGGCCTCCTTGGCGAAGTCGACGGCGGGCCCGGCCGTTCCGGCGGTGCCGTGGCGCGCAGCGCGGACGGCCGCCGCGAAGCCCTCCAGGGTGGGGGCGGCCAGCAGGGCCCTGACGAGGCCGGAGCCGTGGGCGGCGTCCAGGCCGAGGACGGCGAGGGTGCGGGTGACGGCCTCGGAGGCGAGCAGCGAGTCGCCGCCGAGGTGGAAGAAGTGGTCGTGGGGTGCGGGCCGGACGCGCAGCACTTGCTGCCATATCTCGGCGAGGACGCCGAGCAGCCCTTCCGCCGCGGGTTCGGCCGTCTTGCGCGCGGGGGCCGGGGCCGCGGTCCTCAGCCGGGCGCGGTCCACCTTGCCGCCGCTGGTCACCGGCAGCCGGTCCATCGGTATCAGGGCCGGGACGGCCTGCGGGGGCAGCCACTGCGCGCAGTAGGCGCGCAGTTCGGGTACGGGCAGCGGCCGGCCGTGGTCGGCGGGGGTGACGTACGCGGTGAGCGCGCCCTCCTCGGCCTCGACGACGGCCTCGCCGACCGCCGGGTGGGCCCGCAGCCGTGCCTCGACCTCGTCGAGTTCGACGCGCGCGCCGCGCACCTTCACCTGCCGGTCCAGCCGTCCCCGGTACTCCAGGAGTCCGTCGGGCGTGCGGACCGCCCGGTCGCCGGTCCGGTAGAGCGGGCCGTCCGGCTCGACGGCGGGCAGGGTCACGAACCGCTCGGCGGTCAGCGCCGCGTCGCCGAGGTATCCGAGGGCGAGCCCGTCGCCGCCCACGTACAGCTCGCCCTCCTCGCCGGGTGCCGCCGGTGTGCCGTCGGCCCGCAGGACGTGGCAGGTGGAGGCGCCGAAGGGGCGGCCCAGGGGCACCTGTTCTGCGTCCTCGGGCAGCGGGCCCAGTACGTGGGCGGTGGAGACCACCGAGTTCTCGGTCGGGCCGTAGAAGTTGACCACGGTGGTGCCGGGGCAGGCCGTCAGGACGGCGTCGGCGAGGCGGGGGTCCATGGCCTCGCCGCCGGCCGATACGAACCGCAACCCCGACAGGGCCTCGGGCCGGGTCCGGGCGAGGAGGTGGAAGACGCTCGTCGTCAGGTACGCGACCGTCACCCGCCGCGTGCGCAGCAGCTCCTCCAGGGCGGTGGGCGAGAGGAGTTCCGCCCGGTCGGCGATGACCAGGCAGGCGCCGGTGAGCAGGGCGCTCCAGATCTCTATCGTCGAGGCGTCGGAGGACAGGCCGTAGGCGTGCAGGACCCGGTCGTCCGGCCCGGGCGGCGGCAGTTCGGGGTCGGAGAGCACGAGGCGGACGACGCCCCGGTGCGGTATGGCCACGGGTTTGGGGCGGCCGGTGGTGCCGGAGGTGAAGGCCACGTAGGCGGCGTCGGCCGCCGTCGGAACGCGGGACGCGGTGCCGGCCGGCGCTGCGGGGCCGTCGGGGGCGGCGTCGGTCCCGTCGTCGTCGAGGGCGATGCTCACGCGCAGTCCGCGCACCGGGCGCTCGCTGCCGGGCAGGGTGACGGCGGCCCGGAGACCCGCGTCCTCGGCCATGGCCCGCAGCCGGGCCGGCGGCAGGTCCTCGTCCAGCGGGACGTACGCGCAGCCGGCCTTGAGGATGCCGAGCAGCGCCACCAGCGCTTCCGGGGAACGGCCGCCGCACACGCCCACCAGCTCGCCGGGGCGGACGCCGTGCGAGCGCAGGCGTGCCGCCAGGGCGTCGGAGCGGGCGTCGAGCCGGCCGTAGGTGAGGGAGCGTTCGCCGTGCACGGCGGCGAGGGCGTCCGGCCGGGCGGCCGCCTGGGCCGTGAACAGCTCGGCGACGAGCCGGTCGCGCGGGTAGCCGGGGGCGGGGGCGGCTCCGGGCGCCTGTCCAGGGCGGGTACGGAGGTGCGGGGCCTTCGGGGGTAACGAAACGTCGGTGTCGGTCATGGGTCCTTCCGGCTCGGGTTGCGCGGGGCGGGGCGTCGGCCCTCCTGGGCGCGCTCTGCCGCCTTGCGCGGTGGGTGGTACGTGGGTGCGGGTCGCGCGGGGGGCGGGCCCCGGGCGCGTCAGCGGGGGCGGGCCCCCGGGCGCGGCAGCGAAGGCGGGTCCCCCGGCGCGTCAGCCGGCGTCCGGTGCCGCGCCCTCCGGGGCACCGGCGAAGTCGGCCGCGAACGCGGCGAAGTCGGCGGTGCGCCAGCGCTGCGGGCGCATGCGGAAGACGATGTCGTCCTTCAGCTGCGCCGTCGTGGCCGCGAGGTAGGCGCGGGCCTCCTCGGGGTCGAGGTAGCGGTGGGCCAGGGCCTCGCGCACGGCCGGGTCGACGGGGTCCTCGACCGCGGTCACCGGCCCCTCGACGCTGACGTAGCGGTACGGGCGGCGTTCGTCCTGCACGCAGAGGCTGAACCGCCCGGCGGCGCGCAGCAGTCGGGCCTTGACGGTCTCCCGGCCGGTCTCGACGACGACCTCGCCGCCCGGCTCGTACCCGTACCAGACGGGCACCACGAGCGGGGCCCGGTCGCCGCCCCGGGGGTCGGCGACCCCGAGGACGCCGACGCGCGGGGCGGCGAGGAATCGTTCGCGGGCGTCTTCTGGCATCGCGGGCAGCATGTGGCGGCTCCTGTTCGGTATGAGCGGGCGGGAGCGGTTTCACGGGCCGCTCCCCCGCTAAGGATCTTGAACCGAACGCATAACTCCCCGTGGCTATTGCCCTACAAACTGTTGTTTTGAGCCGAGTTGGCGTGCGGCGGCGCGGGCGGGGACGGCGGATCGGGAGCGTCCGGCGCCCCGGGGTTACCGGTGGTTGATCAGGTGCGGACCCCGACTCAGCGCGACCGGGGCAGCACCGCGCCGAAAAGGCCGAAAGCAGCCCCCCTGGGGGTCCGTCAGGCCCTGGACGCCCGCCTGCCTACCGGAACGCGGCCGCCCGCCCCGGGATGTCGGATGTCCCGGGGCGGGCGGCCGCGTGTCGCGTGGAGGGATCCGGTTACAGCCCCGGGATCCGTCCGTTGCGGAACAGGTCGACGAAGATCTGGTGGTCCTCGCGGGCCCGGGCGCCGTAGCCGTGGGCGAAGTCGGTGAGGAGCTCCGCGAAGCCCTTCTCGTCGGCGGCGATCGCCGCGTCGATGGCGCGCTCGGTGGAGAACGGCACCAGGGAGTGGCCGCTGGTGTCGTCGGCGGCGGCGTGCATGGCGGCGGTGGCGCGGCCGAGGTCGGCGACGACGGCCGCGATCTCCTCGGGGTCGTCGATGTCGGACCAGTCGAGGTCGACGGCGTACGGCGAGACCTCGGCGACCAGCTGTCCGGCGCCGTCGAGCTCGGTCCAGCCGAGCCACGGGTCGGCGTGGGCCTGGAGGGCGCGCTGGGAGATCACCGTGCGGTGGCCCTCGTGCCGGAAGTAGGCGCGCACGGCCGGGTCGGTGACGTGCCGGGAGACCGCGGGGGTCTGCGCCTGCTTCATGTAGATGACGACGTCGTTCTCCAGCGCGTCGCTGTTGCCCTCCAGGAGGATGTTGTAGGAGGGGAGGCCGGCGCTGCCGATGCCGATGCCGCGGCGGCCGACGACGTCCTTGACGCGGTGGGAGTCGGGCCGGACCCGGCTGCTGTCGGGCAGGGTCTCCAGGTAGCCCTCGAAGGCGTCGAGGACCTTGGCGCGCGTGGCGGCGTCCAGCGGTATCGAGCCGCCGCCGTCGAGGAAGCGCCGGTCGTGGTCGCGGATCTCGGTCATGGTCGCGAGGAGGCCGAAGCGGGTGCGGGCGCGGGCCTCGCGGAGGGCGTCGAGGAGCGGGCCCTGCGCGGTGTCGAGGGTGAAGGGCGGGACCTCGTCGTCCTTCGCGCCGGTGGCCAGGGCGTGGATACGCTCGCGGTACGCGGCGGCGTAGATCCGGACCAGCTCCGTGATGGTGGCGTCGCTGAGCGCCTTGGCGTGGCCCAGCAGGGCCACGGAGGCGGCGAAGCGCTTGAGGTCCCAGAGGAAGGGGCCGACGTAGGCCTCGTCGAAGTCGTTGACGTTGAAGACCAGGCGGCCGCCCGCGTCCATGTACGTGCCCAAGTTCTCGGCGTGCAGGTCGCCGTGGATCCACACGCGGGAGGTGCGGTCGTCGAGGTACGGTCCGGCGTCCCGCTCGTGGGCCAGGTCGTGGTAGAAGAGGCAGGCGGTGCCCCGGTAGAAGGCGAAGGCGGAGGCGGCCATCTTCCGGAACTTCACCCGGAAGGCGGCCGGGTCGGCCGCCAGCAGCTGCGCGAACGCGGTGTCGAAAACGGCGAGGATCTCCTCGCCGCGCTGGGCGGCCCGGTCGTGCTCGAGCGCCATCGCTGGTCCTCCTGGGGTGGTTCATCGTGCGGACACCTGTGCGTCCGCCGTTCACCGCGTGAGGCTACCGGCCCGCGCCTGGCGCCGTGGGCGCGGGCCGGTCGCCCCGGGCGGCCTAGCCCTCCGGGTAGAAGACGAAAAGGACGCAGCCTGTCGTCGTCTGCGGGATGTGGGAGGAGCCGGCGGGGGCGTGCAGGAAGGTTCCGGCCGGGTAGTCGCGTTCGCCGTCGTTGAAGACGCCGGAGACGACGAACACCTCCTCCGGGCCCGGCTCGTGGACGTCGAGCCCTTCCCAGCACGCCCCGGGGTCCAGCTCCACGACGTGCGCCGACGCGCCGTTCGCGCCGCGCCAGAGCGACCGCTGCCGGATGCCGGGGAAGATCTCGCGGGCCGGGACGTCCCGCGCGGCGGTCCACACGTAGCCGGGCACGTGCCCGCCCGTCACGGCCGTCCCGTCGCCGCTGCCGGTGATCTGTGCTGTCTCGTTCGTCATGGAGGCAAGCCTGGTCCGCCTGTGGCCCTCCGCCCAGTGTCTCGTTTGACGCGCTGCGGTACTTTTCTGCCATGCATCGCGTCACGGCACTCGTCCACCCGCCGCAGTCGACCTTCGAACTCGCCTGCGCGGCGGACGTGTTCGGCGTCGAGCGGTCCGGCCTGCCCGCCCGGTACCGCTTCGAGGTGTGCGCCGAGCGCCCGGGGCCCGTCGCCACGCTCGCCGGGTACGACATGGTCGTCACGGCGGGGCTCGACGCCCTCGACCGGGCCGACACCGTGGTCGTCCCCGGCCGGCTGCCCGTCGGCGAGCCGCCCTCGGACGACGTCGTCCGGGCCCTGCGGCGGGCGCACGGGCGCGGCGCGCGCCTGGTCGGCATCTGCACCGGCGCCTTCGCCCTGGCGTACGCGGGCCTCCTCGACGGCCGTTCGGCGACCACCCACTGGGCGCGGGCCGAGGAGTTCGCCGCGCGCTTCCCGGCCGTCCGCCTGGAGCCCGACGTGCTGTACGTCGACCACGGCGACGTCGCCACCAGCGCGGGCTCCGGGGCCGGGATCGACCTGTGCCTGCACCTGGTGCGCGCCGACCACGGCGCCGGCTACGCCGCGCACGTCGCCCGGAGCATGGTGATGCCGCCGCACCGGGAGGGCGGGCAGTCGCAGTACGCGGCCCCGCCCCGGCCCGCCCAGATCGACGGCTCGCTGGCACCGCTCCTGGACTGGGCCGCCGCCCGGCTGGACGAACCGCTGACCGTCGCCCGCCTGGCCGCCCACGCCGGCTGCTCCACCCGGACCCTCGCCCGCCGCTTCGCCGAGCAGCTCGGCACCAGCCCGGGGCAGTGGCTGCTCGCCCGGCGGATCGCCGCCGCCCGTGAGCTGCTGGAGACCACCGGCCTGGCGGTGGACGCCGTCGCCCGGCGCACCGGCCTCTCCTCCGCCACCAACCTCCGCAGGCGCTTCCTCGCCGCCCTGGGCACCACTCCCAGCGCGTACCGCAGGGCTTTCCGCGCCACCTCGTGACGGCCCGTCCGCCCCGGGACCACCCCGGCGCCCGCCAGCCCGTCCGGCGTCGCGGCCGGTCCTCGCCCGCCCACGCCCCCTGGCCGGCGGCGCGGCGGGCGCCGATACTGGCGGGCGGCGAGTGAGGAGGGGTGCCGGTGGCGGAGATTCCCGGTCCTGAGCCGGACGCCGACGGCGGTGGCGCGGCCGTCGCGGCGGCGGGCGGGCTGCACGCCTACCAGATGCGGCTGCACGCCGCGTACGGGCCGGTCGTGCGGTTCCGGCTGCCGGGGGCGGAGAGCGCCGTCTCGGTCGCCGATCCGGTGCTGCTGGAGGCCACGGAGCACCTGGACGAGCGGCCGGAGGGACTGTTCGCCTTCCTCGACCCGTTCTTCGAGACGGGCAACCTCCAGGTGATGCCGGCCGGCGAACACGCGCCGTGGCGGCGGCTGATGCTGTCGGTCCTGGCCGGGCGCCCGTCCCACGAGCGGCACTTCCCCCGGTTCACCGAGCTGGTGACGGAGCTCGCCGACCGGTGGGCGGAGCGGGCGGGCGGTGAGGCCGTCTGCCTGCAGCGGGAGCTCACCACACTGTCGTTGCGGATGATCTGCGCGTACGCGCTGGGAGGCGACGCCGTCGACCCCGAACGCGCCGTCGAGGCGTTCGAGGTCGTGCTGACCGAGCACCTGGGCCGGCTCTACCGGGCCCCGGGGCGGGAACGGGACGGCGGTGAACGGGACGGCGAGGAGCGGGACGGCGAGGAGCGGGCCCGGGAGGCGCTCGGTCACCTGCGGACGGTGGTCGACGAGGTCGTCACGGCGCACCGCCACGGCGGCGCCGGCGGCCGGAGCGATCTGATCCGGGCGCTCGTGGACGCCGGCGAGAGCCCGGCGCGGATCCGCGACACCGTCATGGTGACGCTGCTGGCCGCCCATCACACGACCGGGGTGGCCGTCTCGTGGACCCTGCACCTGCTGGGCCGCCACCCCGAGGCGGCCGGGCGCGTCGCCGCCGAGCTCGACCGCGTGCTCGGCGACCGGGCGGCGCCCGCCTACGCGGACCTGCGGCGGCTCCCGTACCTGACCATGGTCCTCAAAGAGGCGATGCGGCTCTGTCCGCCCGGCCCGTACGGCGCCCGGCGGACGACGGAGCCCCTCACCCTGGGCGACTACGAGATCCCCGCCGGGACGACGGTCTTCTACCCGTTCCAAGCCGTGCACCTGAACCCCGACGTCTGGCCCGACCCGGAGAAGTTCGTCCCCGAGCGGTTCACCGCGGAGGAGACGGCCCGGCGGCCCCGGCTCGCCTACGTCCCCTTCGGCCTCGGTCCGCGCGGCTGCGAGGGCGCCCGGCTGGCGATGGTGGAGGCGGAGCTGATCCTCGCCGTCCTGCTGAAGCGGTTCCGCTTCCGGCCCGAGCCCGGGCACGAGGTGGTGCCCGTCGAACGCTTCGTGCTCTGGGCGGCGGACGACATCCGGATGCGGGTGGTGCCCCGGACCGGCCCGTGACCCCGCACGCGGCCCCGGGCGTCCGGTGCCGGGACGCGCCGGCCACCCGTGCGGGCCGGTGAAGGCGCCGCGGGGATCCGCCGGTTCGCCGACCGTATCCGCCTCCGCCATCGCCGTCGGCCGGTCAGGCGCGCAGGTACTCCAGCACGGGCGCGAACTCCTCCATGTACGGCTCCAGGATCGTGAAGTAGCTGAAGCCGTAGCGTGCGCGGTGGGCGTGCAGGCGGGCGGCGATGTCCTCGGCCGGGCCGGACAGGAGGGCGGGGTGGTCCGACAGCTCCTCGTCCGTGAGGTGGGCGGTGTCCCCCATCAGGTCGCCCCGCCGGGCGAGGGGGTCACCGTCGACGGTCACGACCTGGACCAGGAAATTGAGCTCGGCGGGGGCGAGTTCGGCCGGCCGTTCGGCTTCGAAGCGGCGGTAGGCGGCGACGCGCTCCTCCAGGGCGGCGGGGGCCAGCAGGCGCGGCGTCCCGTCGGGGCCGGTGCCGCCCCCGGTGAAGGCCATGGTGGTGGCGTGCCGGGCGGCCGTGCGCAGGACGCGGTCGCCGTTGCCGCCGATCACCACCGGGACGCGGGGCTGGACGGCCGCGGGCATGTGTCCCGGGTCGGCGAGCAGCCGGCCGACCTCGGTCACGGTGTGGGCCAGGTGGTCCACGCGCTCGCGCGGCGAGCCGAAGGGCAGCCCGGCGCTCTCGTGCTCGGCTCGCACGTAGCCGGTGCCGAGGCCCAGCTCCAGCCGTCCGCCGGTCAGTTGGTCGGCCGTGGCCACTTCGCGGGCGAGCAGGGCCGGGTTCCAGAAGCCGGCGTTGAGCACGTACGTGCCCAGCCGGGGCCGCTCGGTGGCCCCGGCGGCGGCCGCGAGGAAGGGGAACGGGGCCGGCATGCCCAGGTGGTCGGCCACCAGGATCACGTCGTAGCCCAGTTCCTCGGCCCGGCGGCACTTGGCGCGCCAGTCGGCGGCCGTGCCCGCGCTGAACATGTTGACGGCGAAGCGGAAAGGCCGGTCGGCTTGGTTCGTCATCGGAAACCCCCTCGGTGGTCACGTGATCGAACCGTACCGGAGCCCCTCTCCGGTCGCGGGCCGGCGGGGCGCGCCGCCGCCGATGTACGGCGCGCCCCGCCGGCCGTGGGGGCCGCGGTCAGCGTCTCCGCGCCGCGCCGGGCCCGCCGGGGGTGACGACGAAGTCGAAGGCGGCCTCCTTGGCGGGTCCCGCCTGGCGGACCGTCATGAGCAGCCGCGGGTCGAAGAGGGAGTCGGTCTGGTTGCGGGGTTCGCCGGGGAAGTACAGCTGCGTCGTGAGGATGGGCCCGCCCGGCGCCTGGACCTTGACGTGGAGGTGGCGGGTGCGCCCGGGGTAGAGGCCGGGCACGATGGTCGTGAGGGTGAACGCCCCGCGTGCGTCGGTGTACTGGTGTCCCCGGAGCCGGTAGCCGCGGTTGTCGTAGGCCCCGGCGTTGTCGGCCTGCCAGAAGTCCAGCAGGGCGTGGGCGACGGGCCGGCAGGTCGCCCCGAAGACGTATCCGGAGACCGTGAGCCGGGTGCCGCGCATACCGGGTTCGAGCAGGGAGGCGCGCTCCGGCGAACTCGGTTTGAAGTAGGGGCCCTCCATCTGCGGCGGGGTGGGCTCGTCCCCGTCGTCGCAGTACGGGGTGGGGGGCAGCGGCGCGTCCGTGGGTCGGTGGTCCCGGGCCAGGGCGACGCCGCCGCCGAGCAGGGCGGGCAGGGGGACGGCCAGGAGAGCCGCCTTGAGCACGGTCTTGCGGCTGACGTGCCGCCGTTCCGTCGCGTCGCCGACGTCGCCGCTGTCGCCGCCGTCGGCCGCCTCGCCGCCGGTGGGCAGGTTCTCTTCCGTCATGGTTCCGCCTCCTCGGGTGGGCGCTTGGTCGTCCGAGCGCGCAGTCGCCTGTCCGTGCGGTCGGCTGTGGACGCGGACGGCTGTCCGCGCTTTCGCCGGACGCGTTTTCGCCGGACGCGTTTTCGCCGGACGCGTTTTCGTCTGTGCGGTGAGGAACCTAGAGCGGCGGACGGGACGGATCGATGCACTGCGTTCGGCGAACGTGGTGTTTACTCCGGCAGTCTCCCGCCCCCGGTTCGGCGGAAGTCGCCGGGGCTGACGCCGGTCTCACGCCGGAAGAAGCGGCAGAAGTAGGCGGGGTCGGCGAAGCCCACGCGCCGGGCGATCTGGACGACGCTCAGGCCGGAGCCGGTGAGCAGCCGTTTGGCCTCCAGGGTGCGGGCGGCCCGTATCAGCTCGCCGGGCGTCCGGCCGGTGGCCTGCTTGACGGACTCGATGAGGTGGCCGACGGACACACCGAGCCGGTCGGCGTAGGCGCGGACCGCGCCCCCGGCCCCGGCCGTCTCGGCGAGCAGCGCGCCGAACTCCCTGGCGACCTCGGCGGAACGGCCCGCGTCCGCCTCGGGTCTCCGCTCCCCGGCCAGCCGCAGGGCGCGGACGAGCAGGATGTGCAGGTATGCCTCCAGCACGGAGACGTAACCGTCGGCGCGGGCGGTGAACTCGCGTTCCATGGCCCCCACCAGGGCGCCGATCCCGGCCGTGTCACCGCCGTCCGGGCCGGTGGGCAGCCGTGGCACCCGCCGCTCCCCCAGCGCGCGCAGCAGCTGCCGGTCCCCGGGGCGGGAGAGCAGGAAGTCGTCGGTGAACAGCAGGAGTACGCCCGTGAGGCCCGTCGCGTGCTCCCAGTAGTGCACCTGCCCGGGCAGCACGAGGCACAGGTGGGGTGGGCGCAGCGGGTGGGGGACGAGGTCGACGACGTGGGTGCCGGTGCCCGCGGTGACGTAGACGATCTCGTGGAAGGTGTGCCGGTGGGGGTATCCGGCGTGGGAGTCCGGGCCGAAGGTGTCGAACGAGCCCATGGCGAAGGGCGGCAGGCGGCCGGCCGGGACGCCGAGCCGGTGCAGGGGCACGGGCTCGGCGGGCGGCGGCGCGTCCTGGGTGCGGGGGGCCATGCCGGGCGTCCTTCCCCGGGGCGGTCCCGGTGTCGAGGGCGGGGGGGGTGGGCGTGGGCGTGGGCCGCCAGAGTCCCCCAACACCGGTGCGGCGGCAAGGCGCGGCGGCCCCTCGGGGCGGCGCCGGAGGCCGCGGACGTCTCCGGTGGACCGTCTGGACCGTCAGCGTGCGAAGGCCGCCCGCAGGGCCGCGGCGAACTCCGCCGGGTGCGTCAGGTAGCCGACGTGACCGCCCGGGAACTCCGTGACGCCCGCGCCCAGCAGCTCCGCCAGGGCCTCCGTCGTACGGTGCAGGGCGGTCCGGGGCCGCTCCTCGCCGGTCACCAGGAGGCACCGGCCCGCGCGGAGCGCCTCGGTGTCAGGGCGGAAGCGGGTGAGGGAGCGGAGTTCGTACTCCAGGCACACCGCGCCGTTGGCCTGGACGCGGGCCAGCATCTCCCGCGCGGCAGGGGGCAGGGCCGCGTCCGGTTCGGGCGCGGCTTCGAGACCGATCTCGTCGGCGAGCCTGCGGAGCACCGTCTGCGGTCCCTCGCGCCGGTACAGATCGTGGATCTCGCGGAACAGGGCGTGCCAGCGGTCCGCGTCGGGCAGCAGGTCGACGACGAACGGTTCGTGGGCGACGAGGGCCCGTACCCGGCCGGGGTGGCGGGCCAGCAGGTCCATGCCGGTCATGGCGCCGTAGCTGGTGCCGAAGACGTACGCCGGCCGTCCGGCGGCGACCTCGTCCAGCATCAGGCGGGCGTCGTGGCCGCGGTCCTCGATCGTCTGCTCCCGGGGCGGGGCCGTGAGGCGGCTGCGGGAGTTGCCGCGCGGGTCGAAGGTGACGACGGTGTGGTCCTCGGCCATCAGGCGGGCCAGCGGTCCGAACATGGCGGCGTCCCCGTCGCCGCCGTTGATCAGCAGGAGGGGCGGACCCGCTCCGCGTACCTCGTAGTGGATCTCGGCGCCGGGAACGGTGAGCGTACCTGTCTCCATGGGCCCTTCAGGGTGCCGTGGGAAGCGGACGGCCGCAACGGGGCCGCGCGGGCCCGGCCGTCAGGCCCGGCACCCGCGGCGGGAAGGGCGGAGGCCCCTCGCCGCCGGTGCGCGGAGGCGAGGGGCGAGGGGCCGGTTGGCGAAAGGTGGCGGGGGCCCGGATGCGGCCGTCCGCCCGGCACGGCCCGGGTTACTTCGGGCAGACCCCGTCGGACGCCGGGAGGCGGCCGGTGGCGAGGTAGGCGTTCACCCGGCCGTCGACGCACGCGTTGCCGTACTCGCCGAACAGGCCGTGGTGCTCCGCCCCCTCGACGGTCAGCAGCCGGGAGGACGGCAGCAGGCCGTGGAGGTGCCGGCTGCTGTCGTAGGTGGTGCGCGGGTCACCCGTGGCGGCGACGATCAGGGCGCGGGCGTCGTTGGTGACCCGGGTGGGCTGTTCGCGCGGCGGTCGCGGCCAGAAGGCGCACGGGTTGGTGTTGTGCGCGAGCGGGCCGAACAGCGGGTGCGCGGCGCGGGAGTCCTCGACCGCGCGCCGGTACGTCTCGGGGTCGCGCGGTGCGGGGATGTCACCGCACAGGATCGCCGCCTGGGCGCTCGCCGACGCCGACTCCGCGTCGGTCATGGTGGCGGCGAGGCTCTCGGCCAGGCCTTCCGGCGCTTCGACGGCCCTGCCGCGCGCGGCCTGCCGGAGCGCGGCGACCGAGTCGGCGAGGGCGGCCCGGGCGGGGTCCCGGTCGTCGGCCAGGGCGCCGAAGAGGAGGAACGGGACGACGGTGTCGTCGACCCGGTACGTCCGCGCGCCGGTGCCCAGGACGAGCGGGCGGCGGGCGGCCGAGCGGACGATGTCCCCGACGGTGTCGAGGACTTGGCCGCGGGTGCGGCCGAGCCCGTACCGGGCGTCGCGGCGCGCCGCCCAGTCGGCCCAGTGGTCCAGGGCGCGCTCGTTGGCGCCGAGCATCGTGGTCAGCATCCGCGGGCCGTAGTCGCGTGGGCTGATGGCGCCGTCGAGGACGACCCGGTCGGTGCGGCCGGGGAACATCTGGGTGTACACGGTGCCGAGGTAGGTGCCGTAGGAGTAGCCCAGATAGGAGATCCGCCGCTCGCCGAGGACGGCGCGGACGACGTCCATGTCGCGGGCGGTGTTGCGAGTGGTGATGTGCGGCAGGACGTCGCCCGCCGTCCGGGCGCAGCGCTCGGCCAGGTCGCGCTGGAACGCGGCCTGCCGTTCGAACGTCCCGGGACCCGAGCCGGCGGAGCGGATCCAGGTGCCGGTGGGCCAGCCGCAGTCCAGCGGGGTGCTGCGGCCCACGAAGCGCGGGTCGAGGCCGATGACGTCGTAGCGGGCGCCGACGTCCTTCATGGCCTCGCGGACGCCGGCCGCGAGGTCGAGGGAGGCGCCGCCGGGACCGCCGCTGTTGACGAGGAGCGCCCCGGCCCGGTGGGCGGTGTCGGTGGCCTTGATACGGGAGAGGGCGAGGGTGATGGTGCGGCCGTCGGGGTCGGAGTAGTCCAGGGGCACGGAGATCGTGGCGCAGCGGGCGCCCGCCCGTTCCAGTGCCCGGCCGGTCTCGTCGTCCGGCCCCAGGAGACAGCTCTTCCAGTCCGGCCGCTGCTGGTGGTAGCGAGCGAGCCCGGCGGAGCCGCCGCCACTGTCCGGTCCGGTGTCCGCCCGGGCGGCGGCGGGCAGGGCGGACAGACAGGCGGCGGCCGTCAGCGCGGCGGCGGCTCTGCGCAGGGATGTCATCGCGTCTCCTTCACCAGGGTCCCGGCGTTCCTCCGCGCCGGGGCGGCCTGGCCGGCCGCCCGGGGAGGTTTCCGCGATTCACGCTAGGCGGCGGTGGAGACCTGATCACTGGAGTGGGCCCCCGAACGGGGGGTGGGGGCAACCCCCGCCGTCACGGTCCGGGGCGCGCGGCCGGTACGCCGGCGGGTGGCGGTGGGCGGTGGCGGTGGCGGTGGCGGGATGCTCGCGGCGGCGGCCGGCCCGTCACTGGTGCCAGGCATGTCCCCCCGTGTTGTGGATGAACCGCTGCAGCACCTTGAGGGTGGTCAGGTACTCCTCGTCGGAGATGTCCCGGTGCCGTTCCGCCCACAGTTCGCCCTGGAGGACGGCGGTCTTCTCGCGGAACGCCCGCCCCTCCGCGGTGAGGCGCAGCCGCCCCTCGCCGTCCTCGGCGACCCAGCCGCGGGCCACCGTCTCGTCGATCTCCGCCGCGACGGCCTGGGCTCCCGTGTCGAGGTAGCCCTCCAGGACGCCGCACACCTCGGCGCGCGAGGGGGCGTTCTCGGCGCGCGCGATCTGCTCCAGGATCCAGCACTGGGGCTGCGTGGTGCCGATGTCCGCGAGGGCGGCGCGGGTCCGGCCGACGGTGGCCTTGTAGGCCGCCCAGCTCCAGTAGCCCACGGGCTGCCGGAGCAGGCCGGCGTCGGTGTGCGAGTACTCCATGTGTGCCATGACGGGATCCCCCATCTGTCGTGTCGACGTTCGGGGGACGGACGCTACGACCTCGATCACTCTTGAGGTCAAGGCGGGCGCCGCCCGGCCGGCGCCCGACGCACGCGGGCGTTCGCTAGCCGGCCGGGCGGAGCGAGCGCCGGGTGACGGGGAAGTCGAAGTAGGTGTCCGGGAAGGTCTCGGGCCGGAAGGTGTAGTGCCACCACTCCTCCGGGAGGTTGTGGAAGCCCGCCTTCTCCAGGCCGTCCTTGAGCAGCAGGCGGTTGGCGCGCTGGGTGCCGACGACGCGTGGGTCGAGGGTGTGCGACAGGGTGTCGAAGCAGTCGAACCCGGTGCCCATGTCCAGGGAGTTGTCCGGGAAGCGGTCCCGCTTCGGGCCGTGGCACGGGGTCAGCGGCTCGCCGGGGATGTACGGGCGGGTGGGGAGCGCGGGCAGCCGGACCAGGGTCAGGTCGACCGTACTCCCCCGGCTGTGCCCGGACTTGGCCGCGATGTAGCCGTCCTCGAACAGCCGCGTCTTGTCGACGCGCGGGTAGAACTCCGCCTTCATCCGCTGGTCGCCGAGGTCCTCGGCCCACCGGACGAAGTGGTCGACGGCGCGCTGGGGCCGGTAGCAGTCGTAGACCTTGAGGGAGTACCCCCGCCGGAGGAAGGACCGCTGGGCCCGGCGCAGCGCGACGGCGGCGTCGCGGGTCACGACGCACAGGGGCTGCCGGTAGCCGTCGATCCGCTCGCCGGTGAAGTTGTGGCGGGTGAGGTAGCGCATCTCCTGCAGGATGGTGGGATCGACGTCCCGGAGGGCGACGAACTCGGGTGGCGCCTTGGGCTCCCGGCGTTCCTGTGCGCTGGTGGTGGCGGGTACGGCCGTCGCCACCAGGGCGGCGGCCACCCCGGCGACCAGGCCGCGGAGAATTCTTCGCATCGGCTCGAACCCCTTCGCACGTCCGGGGAGTGACGCGGTGGCGCGTCGCTCCGCAGGCGGCATCCTGGCGGAGCCGCGCCGGGGCCGTCCAGTGAGCCGGGGTGGCGGAATCGGTCACGCCGTCGCACCGGGCGGGGCCCGGAGCGGGTGCCGCCTCGGTCCGGCCGGGACCGCCCGTCTCACGGCGTGTCCGTCCCCCGCCGTGCGTGGAAGATGCCCCAGCGGAGCCGTCCGTGCCGGGCCGCGTCCGCCCACTGCGGCAGGTTGTCGAGCAGCCCTTGGAGGTAGTCGGGGCTGATGAGGTCGCGGAGGGTTTCCTTCCGGGCCCGGGTCTCCTCGGTCAGCCGGTCGTAGTGGCGCACGAGTTGCTGGCTGTCGTCGTCGAAGCCGACGGCGTGCAGGCCGAGCGCCGTCAGCCGTTCCCGGTAGAACGACGGCGTGGCCAGGGCGTCGACCCCGAGCCGGGCGATGACGGGCCGCAGGACGTCGTCGGGTGTGCCGTCGGCGGCCATGACGTCGGTGAACGCCAGGACGCCGCCCGGGGCCAGGACGCGGGTCGCCTCGGCCAGCGCGCGGGCGCGGTCGTCGCTGTGGCAGAGCGCCTCCAGCGAGCAGACGGCGTCGAACGCGCCGTCGTCGCTGGGGATGTCGTGGAAGGAGCCGGTGACGACGTCGACGAGTCCGTCGAGTCCGCGCTCGGCGTTGACCGCGCGGTGCCGTGCGTTCTGTTCCTCGCTGAGGTTGAGGGCGACGACGCGGCACCCGAACCGCCCGGCCAGGTAGCGGGCGGTGCCTCCGTAGCCGGATCCCAGGTCGAGCACGCGCCGCCCGGGGCCGAGCCGTTCGGCCAACCGTTCGGCGAGCCGCTCCACCGTTCGCCGGGACGCGTCGGCGACGGGTTCCGCCTCGTGGGCGTAGCTGCCGGTGTGGATGTCCTCGCCGCCCCATACGACGTCGTAGAAGACGTCCACGTCGCGGCTCTCGTAGTAGCGCCGCGTCGCCTCGTCCTGTTGCCGCACTCCGCTCACCTCACCGTGGTTCGTGATCGTCCGGTCCGCCCCCAATCTGCCGTCCGCGAGCGGGCGTGACCAGAGGGCGTGGCCGGGGCGGCGTCCGGTCAGGCCGGCTGCCGGCGTGTGGCGACGTAGCTGAAGGGCGCCGAGACCCCGGCGCTGTGGTGGCCGGCGGCCGACAGGGCCCGTTCCAGGCGGGCGCGGGGCTTCAGGCCGAGGTCCGCCGTGGCGTGCAGGGCGCCGAGCGCGAACCCGTCCCCGCAGCCGACGGCGGCGTATCCGTCGGCGGGCTCGGCTATCTGGTAGTCGCCGTAGACGGCGAACAGCCGGCCGCCGATGCCGACGAGGAACGTCCCGGCGCACTCCTGTTCCGCGTCCTTGCGCGCCCAGCCGCCGTCCTTCAGGCACTTGCGCAGCTTGTCGACGAAGACGGTCGTCATAAATCGGTCCAGGTCGGCTCCGGCGGGCTTCGGCGCCCGGAACGCGTGGTGCAGCAGTTGCCCCATGCGGAAACTGGTGGTGAAGCCCATGACGTACGGCCCGTTGCGGAAGATCTTCGGGTCCCGCCGGACGGTGATCCGCAGACCCGCGACTCCGGCCGAGTCCCCGCCCAGGTGTACGCGCCCGTTGTGTACGAGCCCGGCGATCACCGTCATGCCGTCCTCCCCCTCCGCCGTGTCCCCATATCGATTACTGCGCGCGGGGCGGCGGCCGGAAACCGCGCGGCTGCGGACGGGGGGGACGGGCGTGGGCGGCGCCCGGAGAGGACGCCGCCCACGGCCTTCGTATGGTTCCGCCGGTCAGTAGGCGGAGTTGACGTTGTCCATCGAGCCGTACTTGTCGGCCGCGTAGTTACAGGACGCGACGATGTTGGCGACCGGGTCCCAGATGTCCCAGGACGTGCCCTCGACGTGGTACGCCTTGAACGTCGG